>MFXJ01000072.1:0-6091 GCA_001787465.1 Candidatus Peregrinibacteria bacterium RIFOXYB2_FULL_32_7
AGAGTTGAACAGGCAAATGTAGGTGATGTTAGTATAGATGAAAAGACTTTAGGTAAAACTTATATATATGTATACAACAATAGTGATGGCAGTTTATATAAACAAATGAAATATTCATGGTCAACTCTTGCTAATAAAAATTTCTTAAAAGCTGGAGGCATATCCACTTTACAAATAGTAGGATTACCTTCGAAAGATTTTACTGTATACGCTTGTATTGATACTACTAATCAAGTAACAAATGAAATTGACGAGCCTAATGCTTTGGATTGTAAAACTTTAGTAAATAGTAATAATTTAGGAAAAAAGGATTTAAGTATTGATACCATATCAGATGGTGGAATGAGTTTTTCTTTGAGTTCATTTTCTCCATCATCTATCACTTATTTGCCCAATACAAAAGATATATCTCCTTTCTATATTGATGTTAGAGGAGCATATGATGTAAAAGTAAATAAATTCACAGTTAAATTTGATTATAAGTTAAAAACACTAAGTGATGGTATAGCCACTTTTACTATATCTAATTGTACTCAAGAAAATGTAACAAATGCAATTATTGCAAAATTTCAAAATATTAAACTTTACTCTTATTCTGATCTTGATGGCGTAGAAACTCAAATTACACAAACAATAATTCAGCCACTAACAATTTCTGCTAGCGATATTTATTTTGATTTTTCAAAAAATTCTTGCAATGTAAATAATGTTAAATATCAATTTAATGATCAATGGGTAATGTTATATACATATGATAATAAATCAATTAAAGTTGCCTTGGATTTAACTGAAGAAGCTACACAAGATGAAGAATTTAAAGTGAAATTAACAAATTTAAATGAATCAACTTCAAATGAATATTATTTTGAATATTTTGATACTGGTACAAGAGTTGACTCTGAAGATGTTACAGGGGAGCCGATCGGTGCTCCTATGAAGATATCTGAGGCTACATTATTTGTAGTTGAGAATTCTCCAAATAATCCTAGTAGTGAAATAAGTCAAACCCAAACTCATATATTATTAGGTCAATTCGCATTAGATGCAAATGAGGTTAGTAAAATAAATTTATCAAATATTTCTTTTACATTTATTCCAGATATTACTGGTAATGTTAAATATTTTCAAAATATAAAAGTTTATGATAGAAACGATAATCTTTTATTATGTAGCCTTGATAAATTACAACAAGATTTAATTAATGGTACTTCAGCTAAAATGAACTGCGATCTTCTCGCGACACGAATATTAAATGGTTATACTAAAACAATATCTGTATATGCCGATATTGCATCTGCACCCATTAATAGCGCATACAAAATAGGCATATTATCTAAAGATGACATTATAGCAATTGATGATAATAATAGACCTGTAGTTATAAATAATTTGCCACAATTTGGAGCAGTATTTACGGTGAAGAATTAAAGTTATTTCGTTACGGCTCCTAGGTCTATTGTCTCTTTGGTAATAATTTTGCCTCTTTCATTTCAAAATCTTTTAACGATTTTATATCTTCAATTGTGATTTTTCCTCTATAAAGTTGTTTGATTTTATTTTCCGTATCGTTTTCTAAAAAGTTTTTAACTTTTTGATAACCAGTAAAATATACAATATCTTTTGTAAATGAAGTTTTAATTTTCGTGTCATTTAGACCTCTTTTTGTTTTAACACAAATTTTCCAAGCTAAGTCATCGTTAAGATGAAATGTTGCTTTAAGATAATGAAATAATTCGCAAAAAGTCATTTTTTTACCTAAATAAATAGCAATTGCCGCCATAGCAAATCTAATATGTTTTCCTCCGAGAGGGATATTTAAATTTTCTTGATTATAAATAGCTAATCCTTCTTCTGTTTCTAAGTATCCCGGAGTTCCAATCTCGAATAAACCATATTTCTGTCTTCTTCCGTTTTCAAGGCGAAAAATATGCGTCTCAATTTCATGTACGATAATGGCTTTTAATCTATTTTCAGTAAATTTAGAATCTTTTTTTAAAAATACGCTGTGTTTTTTATTTACCTGAATGTCGGAAGGGGAATCTTCGAGGATTTTGATATTCCATTCTGAGAGTTTTTTTTCTTTTAAATATTCTTTGAGGTATTTAATTATTTGTTTTGTATTCAAAATTTTCGATTCATCTTCTTTAAAATGATATTTTTCAATGTATTCAAGAGCATCTTTGTATATATAATAATTAATTTTTCCATATAATTGTTCCGAATAATTTCCTAATTCTTGAGAATTTCTAGCTTCAATTATATTTAATTTTATTTCCAGTTCTTCTGCTTTTTTTAGATAAAGTGGCAATAAAGGATGTTCTGCTTCTTTTGGAATTCTATGTAGGTCTTTTTTTATTGCATGGCAATCAATAGTAAGATCTTTATAAATAAATGAAGGCGAAACAATAGGATTTTTGAAGAATATTTCTTTTTCTTCAGTTAAATTAAGCGGCCTAAAATAACTTAAAAATTTAATTTGTTTTTCTATATCTGTTATTTTTTTATCTATGTTTAAAATAATTTTTTCATCTAAGTCTCTAAGAGAATCTTTTCTCTTTAATTCTTGTTCATTTGGGTCGATTAGAAAATCTTTTAAATATTGTCCAGCAATGATTAAATCATAATTTTCTTTTTTTAAATCGATAGTTTTAAAAGGTAATTTCAGTCTATGACCTTTTATAATGATATCAGTTATTGAATCATCGGCTTTATTAAAAATCTTTTTATTAATAAAATTTTCTTTATTATAAAGATCAATTTTGGCTATGGCTTTAATATTTTTATCGCCTAAAACTAGGATAGGCTCATAAAGTCCAATCACTTCCTTTTTTATTTTTCCGTTTTTATCTGGAATTAATTTCTGAGAAAAAAGCGTTTTAGCTATTTCCACACCTTGTTCTGGACCGATAACTTTTAAATCAGTAATTTTTTCAAGTCTGGCTTTTAAAGGTTCTTTATTAGCTATTTGTATGGCTAAGCCAGCTCTAGCATTTACCTCCAAAATTTTTATTTCAGTTTTAACGAGCGTAAGGTCTACAGCTAAATATCCAATACCTGTTACGTGCTGAATTTTCGCGGCTGTGAATAGAATCTCATCCCATTTTGGAATTTTTATTTCATTGATTCTTTTACCATTAGGCAATTTACGGATAAATTGATTATATCGTACTCCAAAATTGCCTTTCCCACTTCCCATATCTAGACCAACACCTATGCCTCCAAGATGTAAATTGGCCTTACCTTCAGATTCTTTTGTCGGCAATCTTAACATCGCGATTACTGGTATAAGATTAAAAACATTAATTCGTACATCAGGTAAGCCTTTTGATGATAATTCTTCAAAATACTCATGTTGTTCCAATCTTTCCTCAATAACGACTTTGTCTTGCAGTCCTGAAATCGCGTATTTACCATCAATAATATCAGCGCAATGCTTATAAATATGATATAAATTTAAGGGATGACCGTTTATTTGTATAAAAATATTATCTTTTTTATTTTTTATTACTAAAATTCCACTACCTCCATATCCTTTATTAGGTTTAATAACAAAGTTCGTAGGTAATGAGCTGAAATTAAATTTATTTAATTCTTCGTGGCTATTGATAACATAGTATAATTTTGCTACGCCAATTCCTCTTGATTGTAAAAAATTTTTTGTAAAGATTTTATCATCAGCAAATTGTTTATTAGCAGAAGAATTATACTTAGCAATATAAAGTAAATTTCGCGCATTTATGCCAAGAATGTTTTTGGATTTTGAGAGGAAAGACATATAAAAAATGAAAAATTGAAAGCAGGCGCGATTTTAATTATATTTTTTCTTATTTTCATTATTTATTCTTCTTCTGCTCCTTCGCTTAATATACTTCTAAATCTGAAATATTCGGTTAATCTCAGTCCGGAAAATCTTCCCACGATAACATCTCCGATTAAAGGTAGAATGACCAGTTCAGGAAGACCAGTCAACAGATCAATTATTGGTTGCCAAGCAACAACAGAGTAAGCAACGGTAGCAATAATTACCGTTTCAAAAGTACTGATTAAAGCATTGGTAAATCCTTGTTCGGCTTGAGCAGAAGTGAATTTTTCAGAAATTGTTGACATTACTAGCATTGGAAAAATCGCAAGTGAAATACTAATTGGACTACCAAGGTATAAGACAGACCAAATAATGACAAGAAATGATAAGCTAATAAATGATAGGAGTAGGCTAACTCTTGGAATATATAGAAGCTCAATTTTATTTAACAATCTTCTAATAATATAGCTAACTCCAATAACTACAAAAAGTACGGTAATACCAAAATAAAAACCTAAAATAAGAAACGAAAGAGCTGTTAATGCTGGTGCATACACTCCAAAGGTTGAAATTCCTATTACCTGTCTAGCAAAAGCAATGACAAAAGTAATAAATGGGAAAGCTAAAATTAAATAAATAGTGCTTGATGGTATCCCATTTAAAATAAAATATGTTGATAATTTTGAAAGCAGTAAAATATTTGATGGTCGGCTATTTTTGTCAATAATTTTGTATTCGATTACTCGACTCTCTAAACCATTTAAAATTTGAAGTATATCTTTAGCTTCGAAAATAGGATTAAAAGCTTCTTTTCTGGTTAAAAGTATAAATTTAGGTTCCAAAACTTCAAATGATTGTTGAGTTAATTTTGCGCTTAAGCTCATTTTCATATCGCTGATTTTGATTAATAATTTTTCTGTAAGATCAAATTGTTGTTCAGTATTTTTAATAGTTGAAAAGTAGCTTGTGAAGGCCTGCAGTCCGATAGATGAAGTAGTGTAAAACATAATCATATCAGCTGATTTTAGTAAATCAGATTTTGCGACTAATTGTTGAGTTAGTTTTTCTTGAGTTAAAAAATCAGTATCTTCGCCAACAGCCGTAATTAAAGTAAGAAAAACGCCATTTCTTGCGGCTTGGTCAATAATAAAATTATTTTCATTCATTTGATCAGTGATCAAAACTGTTTTTCTCTCGTAAGCGAAGATTTCTTTGCTGATTTTTTCTTGATCGTTTCCTTGAGTAATGGTGAGGCTGATTATATATTTACCGCTACTTATAAATTCATGAAAAACTTCTTTTCCTGTTTCGATCATTGATCCATCGCCAAAATCCCATTGAAATAAAGGCTCGGCATCAGAATCTTCAATTAATTTTGAATCAGAACCATAAAAAACTGTTTTCTTTGCAATTGGCACAGAATCTTCTGAAATAATTATAGGCACAATAGTCTTTGTAATTTCAGTAATGTTTTCTGATGCATTTTCATCCTGTTCTGTAGTTTCTTCAGCAAAAATGGGAGTGATTGATAAAGAAAAAACAAATATAGTTAGGAAGATAATTTTGAAAATTTTTCTCATGTTTTAATAGCAAAATAATTTAAAAGCTATGATATTTTATCAAAGAAATTGAGGTTCCGATATAGAAATTCAGAAGAAATTTCACTTTATTATTCTCAAAACCTCCTCAACTGCTTCGTTGATTTTTCCTTCTAGGCTGTGGACAACGAAATCACACTCTTTGGTAAATTCCATTTCTTTGATATAGCTTAATTTACGTTTTTCAAGTTCCTCTTGAGACATTTCTGCTCTTCGAAGGATCCTGTTTTGCAAAGTTTCCCAATCAGGAACAGTAATGAAAATTGTGCAGAGATTATTTTTTGAAATTATTTTTGAGATTGATTCTACGCCTTGTATATCAACTTCCCTTAAGATTTTTTTGTCTTTTTTTAAAGCATTTAAGATTGGAGTTTTGAGTGTTCCGTAAAAATTATCTCTTCCATGTACATGCGCCCATTCAAGAAATTCATTTTTTTCAATTTTATTTAAAAAATCTTCTTTTGAGATGAAATTATAGACTTCACCTTCTTTTTCATTTGGACGCATTGGCCTTGTTGTGCAAGAAATAGGAAAAATAATTTCAGGCATTTTAGCTTTAATTGCTTTAATTATAGTGCCTTTTCCAGCGCCTGAGGGACCAACAATAAGATAAAGTTTGCCGTTCAAAAGAGTAAAAAATAAAAAGAAAAAAATTTCTATCATTGAAATTTAATCATAAAAAATGTATAAT
>MFXJ01000072.1:6142-6869 GCA_001787465.1 Candidatus Peregrinibacteria bacterium RIFOXYB2_FULL_32_7
AAGTTCTGGCGGGTAAAATTTTTCCTCCTAAAGCTCCCTTCTTTATTGAAAAGCGACTCCCCGAAGTTTACACTAGACTTTAGGATCTAGAATCTAGCAACTGAAATCTAGTTTACTTAAGGGCTCCACCTGTCAATAAAGCTCACTTTAAAAAGTTTTTATTAACTTTAAGAGGTGAATTCAAAAAAACAAAAACAAATTCAACAAAAATTTTTTCTTAAATTATTTTTTAAAAAGTTTGATTTAAGAATCGCAAAAAAACAAAAATAAAAAATCACGATAGGTATAAAGTCGGGAGATAAACAGGATGATAGCAATATCATCCTGTTTTTAAAAAACTAGGGCTCGTAAATAAATAACTTTTATATCTAAGACCCATAAGCATTTATCTTTGACTTTTCTTCAATCGCGAAATTCTCACCATAGCTTAGGCTATGCCTCCAATTTCGCTCAATCAGAAAAGCCAAATCTAAACGCTTACTGAGTCTTATCTATAAGAAAGTTATTTATTTACGAGCCCTTGCTTAAATAAATAATTTGATTACAATAAATATAGTTTAAAAAATTTAAAATTTAAAATTATGTTCAAAAATTCTTTTTGCTCTTTATTTTTTTCTTTCCTCTTTCTTCTTATATTATTTTCTGGTTGCGGTGAAAAAGTTGAAGAAAATGTTGTGCCAGCAGAAGTTCAACAATTAGAAGAAGCCGTAAGTCAATTGGAAAATTT
>MFXJ01000073.1 GCA_001787465.1 Candidatus Peregrinibacteria bacterium RIFOXYB2_FULL_32_7
GGAAATTGCTAGGAAAACTCGTCAAAGTCAATATTTATTTGTGAATGGTAGGCCCGTAAAAGATAATTTGATTAGCGGTGCGGTTGCTGATGCCTTTTTTTCTAGTTTGCCTGAAAAAAAATATCCAATGTTTATTTTATTTTTGCAGGTTGATCCGATGAGTGTTGATGTTAATGTCCATCCAAGAAAATTGGAAGTGCGTTTTGTATACAAAAATATGATTTACGGAGTTGTGAAAAATTCAGTAAAAGCAGTTTTGGAAAAAGAAAAAATTGTGCCGGAAATTGATGGAGTAGCGAGAAGTTATTGGAATAGCGAGAAAGCTTATGGACGAGCGTTTGTAGAGACGCATAGCAATGCGTCTGTACAAACGCAATCAAAAAAAGATAATGAAAAATTATGGAAAAATTATAAATCTGATAATTTGCTTATTGCTAAATCCATGGATTTTAGCAGAAATTTTTTGAATCCAGAAAAAGAAGATTTGAAAGATGAGAAACATATAAAAGTTTTAGGTCAGGTTAATTTATCGTATGTTGTGGCGGCTGATGAGCAGGGAATTTTTATTATTGATCAGCATTCAGCTCACGAGAGAGTGATGTATGAGCAGTTAATGAATTCAGCTGAAAATTTATCTGCAGGACAAAAACAAACGCTTTTAATTCCGATTGTTATTGAATTATCAGCTTCAGAAAAAGCTTTGTTGGATGAAAATAGAGAAGATTTTGAGAAAATAGGATTTGAAATAGAAGATTTTGGTAAGAATAGTTTTCAGATCACGGCGGTTCCGAATGTGATTTCAAAAATTGATATAAAAGAAGTGTTTTTAGGCATTTTAGATGATTTAAATGATGATAAAAAAATAAAAAAAGTATTAGAAAAAGAACATGAGTTGATTTGTTATACCGCTTGCCGAAGTGCAATTAAATTTGGTCAAAAATTGAATTTCGAGGAGCAATTAGCTTTGGTTACACAAATAGATGATTTGAAAGGATCAACCTGTCCGCATGGAAGACCGATGATGATTAGATTGACTTTTGATGAGCTGGAGAAAAGGTTTGGGAGAAAATAATTGTGAGTTGTGAATTATTGATTTGTGGATAAAATTTTAGATTAGACAATGAAAAATTAAATATGAAAAATGAAAAATTATTTTGATCTATTGACTTTAGTTTTTTAAATTTGCTAGTGTCTCATTACAAACTATTAGTAAATTGCTAATAGTTTGAATCGGTCCACTGATGAATTTGAAATATTTGATTGTGAGTTACATGAAAAAATTCATTAGATCAGAAGATTCAATCATCAGCGGGCCACTATTTTTTTAATTATAATATTTATGATAAAAATCAATGATAAGGTTGAGGATTTTAAAACTCAAGCTTATGTAGACGGTAAGATAAAAGAACTTAAACTTTCTGATTATAAAGGGAAGTGGGCGGTAATGTTTTTTTATCCAGCAGATTTTACTTTTGTTTGTCCGACTGAACTTGAAGCAATGGCTATGCTTCATGATGAATTTCAAAAACTTGGCGCTGAAATTTTTAGTATTAGCACTGATACGGTTTTTGTTCATAAAGCTTGGCATGATAAATCGCCATCGATTAGTAAAATTAAATTTCCAATGATAGCTGATCCGAGCGGTAAAATTTGTAAACAATTTGGAACGTATATTGAAGAGGAAGGATTATCTTTGCGTGGCAGTTTTATCATTGATCCGGATAGAGTTTTAAAAGCTTATGAATTGCATGATAATAGTATTGGCAGAAGTGCGGACGAGCTTTTGCGAAAGCTACAAGCGGCTCAATTTGTTAGAGAGCATGGAGGAGAAGTATGTCCAGTAAATTGGAAACCAGGAGGAAAAACTTTGAAACCAGGATTGAATTTGGTAGGAAAAATTTAATTTTTAACTTTTAATTTTTGACCTATGTATACTCCAAAAAAATATGATCATTTGCTTGGTCTTGCTGGTTTTAGTGATCAACTTTTACAAAATCACTTTAAGCTTTATGAAGGCTACGTTGTTAATTCCAATAAGAATTTTGAATTAGCGCAAAATGCTTTGAAAGTAGGGAATACGTATGAATATGGTGAAATAAAAAGACGGTTTGGTTGGGAATTTAATGGCATGAGGCTTCATGAATATTATTTTGATGCTTTGAATAAAACAGCAAAAGTTTTAGATCAAAAAAGCGTTTTATATAAAAAGATCTGTAAAGATTTTGGTTCTTTTGAAAAATTTAATGATGATTTTAGATCAACTGCTGGGATGAGAGGAATTGGTTGGGTGATTTTGTATCATGATACTGTAGCTGATAAACTTTTTAATATTTGGGTCAATGAGCATGATGTTGGTCATTTGGCGGGTGAAAAACCAATATTAGTTTTGGACGCATTTGAGCATGCTTTTATGACTGATTATGGACTCAAAAAACCAGATTATGTTGAGGCGTTTATGAAAGGAATTGATTGGAAGGTGGTGGAGGGAAGATTTTGAAAGAAATTTAAGGCTCTTTTTGTTCCTCAATTCTGATTCTTCTTAGTTCAGCTTCATGCTCAATCATTTGCAAAAATTGGTTAAAAATTTCATTAAAGAAATTATCTAAATCTTGAACGTTCCAATCTTTAAATAAGATACCGTTTTGGATGAAATTTGTGGCTTGCTTATTTTTGGATTCAGAGAGAATTTCGTTATCTTCATCTAATTCGGTAATTATAATGTTGTAACTTATGCAAAGAGTAAATTTGGTGGGTAAGATGCAAAAGTAACACAAGCTAGTTGGTATAAATCTTCTTTTTGAGCTTAATTTGATAACAAAACAACTGCCGTCATTTTCATTATTTAAATAATCTTTCAACTTAGGCTCTTGTAAAGGTAATGATACAGAATTACTGAAGCATTTTTCGTATTTAAGATCTAAATAGACATGTTTATTAGAAATAATTTTTAAAAGAGTTTTTTGATTAGATGTGTTTTCAAATTTTATTGGATATTCTATTTCAAATTTAAAAGCTTTATTTTTAAATCCTTCAATTTTTTCTTTAGCGATTTTATACAAATAATCTCTTAACTTTTTAATATTCTCTTTTTTTTCTTCTTGGCTGACTTTTTTGGAAATTTTACCGATATCTTTATCCAAAGCTGACATTTTTTTGGAAAAATTATTTAGTCTTTTGCTGATATCTTCTTTTTCAAAAATAGCTTTTCCTTCTGCGGCATTTAGCATTATTTGCGTTGTTCGGATTACTTCTTTTTCTATAATAGCAACAAAATCATCTATTTCTTTTGTGTCATCATATTTTTGTAGAGCTAAATAATAATCTTGTTTGGTGGCATTTTGGATAATAGCCGGCGGAAATCCAGTTTGCATTAAAATTAAGTTCATAATTAAACGAGCTGTTCTTCCGTTTCCATCAACAAAAGGATGAATATTTACAAATTTTGCATGTATTTGACTAGCGAGCAGTATTGGATGAATATTTTCTTTGTTTTTTTGATAAAATTTAATTAAAAATTGCATTTCATCAATAACTTTCAAAGGATCGCAGTACCATTTTTCTTTGCCATTTGATAATAAGACATAGTTATTTTGTTTTTTATAAGCTCCTGGTAAAATAGGGACTGTGATTTTTTGCCCTTGTTCATTTTCAATCTTATAAGATTCATTTCTTTCAAATAACATTGCATGAAAATCTTTGATTATTCTTTCAGTTAATGGTATTTTTTCTTTAACAATTTTTTCTAAATATTGCAAAGCTGTTTGATGATTTTTTATTTCCAAATATTCAGAAAGCGTGTGTCCTTTTGATGTTAGACCAAAATTTAAATAGAATTGAGTTTCAGAAAAAGTTAAAGTGTTGCCTTCAATCGCGTTGCTATTATACGTCCAATCAAGATGAAGTTTCTGCATTATTTTATTATATAAAATAGCTTCAAGAGGCCTTAATTGGTCTAATTTCTTTTTTAAATTATTAATATCTGAAAAATCGTAATTTTTAGACATTGTAAAATTGTTTAAGTCGTTTTAAGTTTACTAAAATAATGCTTAATTTGAAATCTAAAATTTTTATATAAAAATTAAAGTTATTGCTCCAATCATAATCAAATATCCTCCAAAGACATTTAATTTATGATTTTTTAAAAATTTCATTAGCCAGCTGATGGATAGTAAACTGGCCAAAAGTGAGCTTATAAATCCAGCTAGTAAAATTTCAATTGATAAAGTCTCGCTTTCATTATGTTCAATTTTTAGAGAAGTTAAAAGTCCAGCACCAAAAATAGCAATTGATCCAAGCATAAATGAAATTTTAGCCGCTTGTTCTCTTTTGATTCCCTGAAATAGTCCCATTGCAATGGTTGAGCCTGATCTGGAAATTCCTGGAATAATGGCTATGGCTTGAGCTATACCGATTAAAAACATATTTTTGAGGCTAATTTTGGTTTTATCTTTATCTTTTGGAAATTTTTCTGATAAAAAGAAAATTAGTCCGGTAAAAATCATTACAATAGCGATCATTTTTGGATTACGAAAAATTGAGTCGATTTGTTCTTCTAATGTAAGACCAATGATTACCGCTGGGATTGTGGCTATAAAAAGTTTAAAAACTGCTGATTGTCCTTTTATATTAAAAATGTTTTTGATGATATTTGAAAAATCTTTATAAAAATAAATCAAAATGGCTAATAAACTTCCAACATGAAGCACGACATCAAAACTTTTTAAACTTTCAAATTCTAAATTTAAAAAATATTCTCCCAAAACAAGATGCCCAGAAGACGAAATTGGCAGAAATTCAGTGATGCCCTGAAGCAGGCCGAGGAGGAGGGATTGAAGAAGAGACATTACGGAATTGTTAAATTATTTCAATGTTTAAAGCATCTAATTCCAGAAAATACCATAGCGATCCCGTATTCGTTAGCTTTGGCAATTACAAGATCGTCCCTGATTGATCCGCCTGGTTCAATAATTGCTTTAATTCCAGCTTCGTTTGCTACTTCAATTGAATCTGGAAACGGAAAGAAGGCGTCGCTGGCCATTACAGATCCAGGAACGTTTTTTCCGCCTTTATGTTTGGCAATCATGGTTGAATCAACTCTGGACATTTGCCCAGCACCGATTCCGGTTGTAACAATTACTCCATTTTCTAATTTTTTTGCAAAAATAATCGCATTTGATTTAGTGTGTTTGCAAACTTTGAAAGCAAACATCATTTCTTCAATTTGAGTTTCATTTGCTTTGGCGTTGGTAACAGTTTTTAATTCTTCTTTTTTTAATTGATAAGTGTTTGCGTTTTGTACCAATATTCCGCCGGCAACTTTTTTCAAATCACGTCTTTTGAAATCAATTGATAAAGGTCCTGTTTCAAGTAAACGAATATTTTCGCGTGTTTTTAATTTTTCTAAAGCAGATTTTTCAAAAGCAGGACAAATTATCAGCTCGGCAAACATTTTTTCTTTATTCATATAGTTTGCCATTTCTAAAGTGAATGGACGATTAATAGCGATAATACATCCAAAAGCTGACATTGGATCAACTTGATGAGCATATTCAAAAGCTTTTTGTAGATCGTCAGATTGCGCTACTCCGCAAGGATTATTATGTTTTACAAATACCGCGGCTGGTTTCTCAAATTCTTTAACAAGTTCTAAAGCAGAATCCGCATCAATAATATTGTTAAAAGAAAGTTGTTTGCCATGAAGCACCTTGGCGTTTGTAACATTACATTTTTCTTCATTTTTTGGATTACGGAAAAAAGCCGCTTTTTGATGAGGGTTTTCACCGTATCGAAGCGTCATAATTTTTTCATAATGCCCAAGATCAAGACGTTCATTTTCACTGGTTTCACCCCTTAGGTAATTGGAAATTGCTAAATCATAACGGTAAGTTTTTTCAAAAACTTTTAAAGCTAATTCTCGTCTAAATTCTAAATTTGTGTCGCCACTTTCTTTAATTTGAGTTAAGAGTTTTTCGTAATCGTTAATGTCTGTTACCACTGTTACTGATTGAAAGTTTTTTGCGGCTGATCTCAGCATGCTGGGTCCGCCAATATCAATTTGCTCGATTGCTTCTTCTTCGGCAACTCCTTCTTTGGCAATAGTTTGTTCGAATGGATAAAGATTTACGATTACTAAATCAATCATAGTTATTCCATGTTCTTTTGCTTGTTTTTGATGTTCTTTATTATTTCTTAAAGCTAGTAATCCACCGTGAATTTTTGGATGTAATGTTTTCACTCTTCCGTTCATCATTTCAGGAAATCCAGTGTAGTCAGAAACGTCAATAACTTTAATTCCAGCATCTTTTAATGTTTTTGCGGTTCCTCCAGTTGATAAAATTTCAATATTTAATTTTTGCAATTCTTTGGCAAGTTCAGTAATACCAGTCTTATCTGATACACTAATTAATGCTTGTTTGATGGACATGTGAAGAAATTTTAGATTTTAAATTAAATAAACCGCACAAAATGTAAGATTTTATAAAAAAATAGTCAAATATTAAATTTAAAAATTATTTATATCAGATCAGTTTTTTTATTTAAAGCTTTATGGTAAATCAAGTCCTCCTTTGCTCCAAGGATTGCATTTCAAAATTCTCCAGATACTTTTCACAATACCTTTTATAATTCCATGTTTTTTAATTGCCATTTTTGCATATTCAGAACAGCTTGGTTGAAATTTACAATATCCATGCGGAAATAACCATTTCCAAGTTGATGAATGGTCAGGAGAGAGCAGTTTTTGGTAGAGAGCGATGAATTGTAGAAGGAGTTTTTGAATGATTAGGATAAAGGATCAAGGATAAAGGACAAAGAATAAATGCGGAAAAATATTTTA
>MFXJ01000074.1 GCA_001787465.1 Candidatus Peregrinibacteria bacterium RIFOXYB2_FULL_32_7
TAAGGTAAATAAACAATATTATAAAGCTACGTAGCATTATACAATTTTAAATTATTAAAGCGTAGGAGTATATAAAAGTTCTCTTGACATTATTTTAATTTTTTTATAGATTATTTATCGTACTAGTATACTAGTTTATTTAGAAATTATTTTAATTTTTCATATGTTATTTCAAAATCAAAATCTTAAATCTTTATTAGAATTTTTTAAATTATTTGTAGATCTTCCTAATGAAAAAATCGTGGCTTTAATTATGAAAGATTTTTTTACCTCAAGCGAACTGGAAACTTTTGCGAAAAGATGGCAGATAGTAAAAATGCTTGATAAAGAAATTTCACAAAAAGAAATCGCTGAAAAGCTTGGTGTAGGATTAGCAACAATAACACACGGATCTTCAGCCTTAAAAACGCAAGGAGAAGGATTTAAATGGCTTTTAAAAAATAATTAATAATGAATATTTTTCCAAAACTCGATAGTTTGAAAAAGTTAAAATTAGGCTCTGTTACTCATGTGCCTGTGATTGCTAATTTCGTCAATGATACGGAAACTCCTATTTCGATTTATAAAAAAATCACTCAAGAAAAACCATATTCTTTTTTATTAGAAAGTGGAGATAATGCTAATAAATTTGGACGATATTCTTTTATTTCTTTAAATCCAAAAAAAGTTTTTGAGTTTAAAAATAATATTTGTTCAATTACAGAAAATGGGAACGTGTCATTTATTGAGTTTGAAGATCCTTTGAAAATTTTGGAAAAAGAACTTAAAAATTATAAAATTGATGAAAGTCTAAATGAGAATTTGGATATCCCGATTTTAACTGGTGGATTTGTCGGATTTTTTTCTTATGAGGCTTGTAAATATTTTGAAAAAATTCCTTTGGCTAAAAAAGATTTTTTGCAAATGCCTGATTGCATTTTTGCTCTTTATGAAACAATAATTATTTTTGATCATTTTAAACATAAAATTTATTTTATTAAATATTTGAATTTAAAAAATGATATTGAAGCTGAATATCAGAAAATTTTAACTACTTTTGACGTTCTAAAAGAAGGTTTGCAAAAAAATGAGCTTGATTTGTCCGAGCTTGAATTTACAAAAGAGTTACCTTTGGAAAAGAAATTTTATTCAAATTTTACAAAAGAAGAATATTTAAAAAAAGTTGAGAAAATTTTATTTAAAATTAAATCAGGTGAAACTTATCAATTGCAATTAAGCCAAAGGCTTTCTGTGCCTTTAAAAGAAGCTGATAATTCATTTGATATTTATAGAAGATTGCGACTTCTCAATGGTTCTCCTTATATGTATTTTCTTAAATATCCTAATTTTGATATTGTTGGCGCTTCTCCAGAAACTTTGGTTAGAGTGGAAAATAATGAAATTTTAGTCAGGCCGATTGCTGGAACTAGAAAAAGGACAGGCGATCCAAAAAGAGATAAAGAATTGGAAAAAGAGCTTAGTAATTGTCCGAAAGAACAAGCTGAACATATGATGCTGGTTGATTTAGCTAGAAATGACGTTTCGAGAATCGCGGAAATTGGGAGTGTTGAAACTTCCGATTTAATGCATTTCGAAAGATTTTCTCATGTAGTGCATTTAGTTTCAGATATCAGAGGAAAGTTAAAAAAAGATAAAACAATTTTTGATGCTTTTAAATCAATTTTTCCGCATGGTACAGTTACCGGCGCTCCAAAAATTAGGACGCAAGAAATTATCGCGGAAATGGAAAATGAAAGACGGGGAATTTATACTGGCGCAGTTGGATATTTTGGATTTAATGGCAATATGGATACCGCGATTGCCATTCGAACAATGTTAATTAAAGATAAAATTGCTTATCTTCAAGCCGCTGGAGGGATTGTTTACGATTCAATTCCTGAAATGGAATATAAAGAATCGATGAACAAGATGAAAGGAAGCCTTTCTGCGATTTTATAAAAAAAGGAATATGAAAACTCTAATTCTCGACAACTACGATTCTTTTACCTTCAACCTTTATCAATATATTGGTGAACTTGGTGGTAATCCAGAAGTTTATCGAAATGATGAGTTGAGTTTGGAGCAAATTGCGGCTAAAAGACCAAGTCATATTGTGATTTCACCAGGACCTGGTACGTCAGAAAAAAAAGCTGATTTTGGAATTTGTTCAGAAGTGATTTTGAAATTCGGTAAAGAAATTCCCTTATTAGGTGTTTGTTTAGGACATCAAGGGATTATTCATTGTTTTGGCGGTAGAATTCTTCGAGCGCCAGAAATTATGCATGGCAAAAGAACTATGATCGAGCATAATGGAAAAGATATTTTTAAAAATATTGAAAATCCCACTGAAGTGATGAGATATCATTCGTTAATGGGAGAAAAAAAATCTTTGCCTGATTGTTTGGAAATTACTGCGGAAACTTTGAAATCGCCAAAAATTATTATGGGAGTGAAACACAAAACCTATCCAATTTTCGGAATTCAGTTTCACCCAGAATCAATTGGGACGGCTGAGGGGAAAAAAATGCTGAAAAATTTTTTAAAAATAAAAATTATTTAATCATGTACTCTCTTCCCTACAAAAACGGTCATTACGGTCAATTCGGTGGCAGATATGTACCTGAAATCCTTATGCCGAGCTTAATTGAACTTGAAAAAGCTTTTAATAAATATAAAAAAGATAAGAAATTTTTAAAAGATTTGGATGATTTATATAAAAATTATTCAGGACGTCCAACGCCTTTATATTTTTGTGAAAATCTTACAAAAAAATTAGGTGGAGCAAAGATTTTTATAAAAAATGAAGGCTTAAATCATACTGGCGCTCATAAAATTAATCATTGCCTTGGTCAAATTTTATTAGCTAAGAGAATGGGCAAAAAACGAGTCATTGCGGAAACGGGAGCAGGTCAGCATGGGGTTGCAACTGCTAGTGTGGCCGCAAAATTTGGTTTGAAATGCACCATTTATATGGGAGCTCGTGATGTTGCTCGCCAAAGGCCAAATGTTTTTTGGATGGAACAAGTGGGAGCAACTGTCGTACCGGTTTACGATGGAAATCAAACTTTGAAAGATGCTGTAAATTCAGCGATGAGAGACTATATTGCTGATCCAGAAAGCCATTTTTTATTAGGTTCAGCGCTTGGACCTGTTCCATACCCTGAAATGAATACTTTTTTTCAGGCAATCATTGGCCGTGAAGTAAAAAAACAATGTCGGGAAATTTATAATATTCATCCTGATTATTTAGTTGCTTGTGTTGGAGGCGGATCAAATGCTATCGGTCTTTTTTATGAATTTTTAGATGATAAAAGTGTAAATTTAATTGGAGTTGAAGCTGGAGGAGCCGGTAAAAGGAATGCGATAAGATTTAAAGGAGGAAAATATGGAGTGATTGAAGGTTATAAATCATATTTTTTACAAGATGAAAATGGCAATACTTTGCCGACTCATAGCATTTCCGCTGGTCTTGATTATCCAGGAATCGGTCCAGGACATGCTTATTTGAAAGAAACTGGTCGAGTTAAATATGTTTCCGCTACTGACAAAGAAGTTTTAAAAGCCTTTCAATTACTAGCAAAAAATGAAGGAATAATTTCCGCTTTGGAATCAGCTCATGCGGTTGCATACGCTATTAAACTCGCTCCAAAACTTGCTAAAAATAAAAATATTATTGTTAATTTGTCTGGGCGAGGCGATAAAGATCTTTTTATTATTACAGAAGCATTAGGAGATAAAAAATTCTATGAATTTTTAAAATCTAAAGTCTAAACTTTTTTTAATTCTAAATTCATGCAAAAACTTCTCAAAAAACTTAAAGAAAAGAATTTATTGATGACGCATGTCGTAATTGGATATCCATCTCTTACTGAGACCATAAAAATTATTACCACTATGGCGGAAAGCGGTGTTGATATTATTGAATTGCAAATGCCGTTTTCAGATCCGATTGCTGATGGCCCTGTAATTATGAAAGCAAATGAAATAGCTTTGAAAAATGGAACAACGACAAAAGATTGTATGAAAATAATGAAAGATTTATCTTGCATTGTAA
The DNA here is from genome assembly GCA_001787465.1 of Candidatus Peregrinibacteria bacterium RIFOXYB2_FULL_32_7. Lineage (GTDB taxonomy): Bacteria > Patescibacteriota > Gracilibacteria > UBA1369 > GWF2-33-10 > OXYB2-FULL-32-7. The sequence goes on from MFXJ01000074.1 coordinate 4,034, forward strand.
AAATTCCATTATTGTTTATGGGATATTTTAATACTATTTTTAATTATGGAATTGAAAAATTTTGTAAAGACGCGTTTAAGGCTGGATGCCAAGGTTTGATTATTCCAGATATGCCGATTGAGGAAGAGGAACAAGAAAAATTTTATCATTATTGTGAAAAATATAATTTAGCGCCGATTTTAGTTATTGCTCCTTCAACTCCTAATGATAGGTTGAAAAAATTAGCCAAATTCGCAAAAGCTTTTGTTTATTGCGTGGCTAGAAAAGGCGTAACCGGTGAAAAAACTGATTTTCAAAAAGATTTTCAAAAATATATAAATAATGTAAAAAAATATTTAAAAATCCCATTGGCTGTTGGTTTTGGGATTTTAGAAAAAAAACAAGTCGAATTTGTTCATAAACATGCTCAAATTGCCGTTGTTGGATCGGTTTTGATAAAAGAATATGAAAAAAATAAATTGATGGGAATTGAAAATTTGATAAAAAAGCTAAAAAAATAAAAATGTCTATTTTAAATCAAATTATTGCTTATAAGAAAATTGAAGTGGCTGAGAGAAAAAAGAAATTTCCTTTAATCTCATTTCAAAAAATTCTTTCGCCTTCAATCAAAGATTTTAAATTGGCAATTAGATGTAGAGACGCATTGTTTACCCGCCGTAGCTTTAGCGAAGGAGGGCAATGCGTCTCTACATCTATAATTGCCGAAATTAAAAAAGCTTCTCCTTCCGAAGGGGTTATTTGTAAAAATTTTGATCATCTTGAAATTGCTAAAATTTATGAAAAATATGCACAGGCAATATCAATTTTGACTGATGAAAAATTTTTTCAAGGATCTTTAAATTATTTAAAAGATATTTCGAAATTTTCAAAACTTCCTTTGCTTCGAAAAGATTTTATTATTGATGAATACCAAATTTATGAATCAAGATTATTCGGAGCTGATGCCATACTTTTGATAGCTAATATTTTGACATTACAACAAATTAAAAAATTTATTAAAATTGCTAAAAGTTTAAAAATGGACTGTGTTGTGGAAATTCATGATGAAAAAGATTTACAAAAAGTTTTAGAAGCCAAAGTAGAAATTATTGGAATAAATAATCGGAATTTAAAAACTTTTAAAATAGATCTAAATACCACTATAAATTTATCAAAAAAAATCCGCAAAATAGATAAAGCAAAACGCATCACTTTAATTACAGAAAGCGGTCTTTGTTCAAAAAAAGATCTGCAAAAACTTTCTCTTTTTGTTGATTCTGCGTTGATCGGGACAGTTTTTATGAAAGCAAAAAATTTGGAAAGAAAATTAATTAATTTACTTCGGCCTTTGCCACTTATAAAAATTTGCGGAATAACAAATTTAGATGATGCTCTTTTTTGTGAAAAGATAGGAGTTGATTTAATTGGTTTTAATTTTTTTCATGGCAGTAAAAGATATATAAAACCAGAAAAAGCTTTGGAAATATCTAAAAAATTAAAAATTATTAAAACGGTAGGAATTTTTGTAAATGAAAAAATAGAAAAAGTTAATGAAATTGCTAAGAAATTAAATTTAGATTTTATCCAATTACATGGAGAAGAAGATTTAACTTATATTAAACAATGTGCAAGGCCGGTAATTAAAGCTTTTAGAATTTCCAAAAATTTTAAAAAAGATCTGCTTAAAACTTTTACTGACTCTCAAATTGCTTATTTTCTTTTTGATGGTTTGAAAAACGGAATTTGTTTTGATCAAAAGATTCTGCAAACTTTTACTATTAGTAAGCCGTTTTTTATTGCTGGTGGAATTAATAGCATGAATCTTGAGAATATTCTGCAAACATATAAACCTGACGGGATAGATTTAGCTTCGGGGGTGGAGGGGATCGATCCTGCTCAAAAAAGCTATATGAAAATTAAATCTATACTTCGAATTGCTAAAAAAATAAAAGTATAATATTATATTATGGCAACAAGTAAGCTATTTGTTGAAAAACATGGATGCACAAAATATTAATTTTAAACCACAATATATACCTAGACAGAAAAAGGTTATTTTAATCAGTATTTTGATTATAATCGCGATATTACTGACTGTTTTTTATACGCTGACAAGTAGAAATTTAAAACATTTGCTGAGAGAAAATTTAATCAGCATGGCTTATTTGGGCAGTTTGCAAATAAATGGCGATTATCTTGAAAAGATAAATATTGAAGAAGATATGTATACTGAAGAGTTTAAAATGATATCTGATCAACTTAATCAAATTAGAAAAGTTCATGCTGGCATACGATATGCTTATACAATGAGAAAAACTGATAAGCCTGATACGGTTAAATTTGTTGTTGATGCTGATAATTATTTAACTGTAGAAAAAATTGATAGAAACGGTAATGGCATAATTGATCCTAAAGAAGAACTTCCTATTCCCGGGGAAGAATATAATTATAGTCATGCCCCTCAGCTTGGCGAGGGATTTTCAGTTCCGACAGCAGATTACGAAATCAATCACGATCAGTGGGGCGATTGGCTGTCTGCTTACGCTCCAATCAAAAATTCTAAAGGCGAAACTGTGGGGATTTTGGGCATTGATATGACGGCAAAAAATGTAAAAGAGGTATTAAATAGCATGCAAAGAGCGATTGCGATGTTGGTTGTGTTAATACTCGCTATTGCCAGTTCGTTTTATTCAATTATTATTGTTAAAGAAAAGGAATTGATGTTGAGTGAGGAAGCAAATATAATTAAGAGTACTTTTCTTACCAAAATATCTCATGAACTTAGGACGCCGATAGTGGCTATTGCTGGATTTGTTGAGTTAATAATGGATACCAATAAAGATTTGCCAAAAGATATGAAATCGCATCTTGAATCAATAAAAATT
>MFXJ01000075.1:0-444 GCA_001787465.1 Candidatus Peregrinibacteria bacterium RIFOXYB2_FULL_32_7
ACAAGCCGCTCAAAAGATTCTCCTTTTTGGCGTACTACTTTTCTGCACACAAAATGTTTTCCAAAAAAAACTGAAGGAACTTGAGACATAATATTTAAAAATTTTAAAAATAAAAAAACATTACAAAGACTATTTTATTCTAAAGGAAATTACAAAGGGAAATCAAGAGGATTTAATAATTCTATTCGCATCCACCTCTCGCACATCAAAACATCTCTTCTCTTTCCCCACGCTCTCGCAAAACCCCCTGACCTTTGGGGAATAACTTAAAGCTATAAAAGGTTTATTAAACTTATGCGCCAAAATAATGGCATGAAGACGCATACCAATCACTAATTTTGCCTGAGAATAAAGTTCAAAAATCTTATTCAAATCTGAACAATATTTTTGTACATGAAATAAATTTTTATTCTCTATTTTTTCTTTTATTACAGCTAAATATCT
>MFXJ01000075.1:481-6873 GCA_001787465.1 Candidatus Peregrinibacteria bacterium RIFOXYB2_FULL_32_7
ATAATTTCATATCCTTTTTCGCGAATAAAATAATTACACAATTTAATTATTTCTGACTCAAATTTTTCTTTTTCTTCTTCATTTAACCATTTTCGAAGAGATAAAATAAGGTAATTTTTATAATTGGCAACCGGCAATCGATAGTTAGATATTTTTATATTTAAGGCTAAATCTTGGACTAATTTAATCTCTCCCTTCACGTCAATTTCCTTTAAAAGTTTCAAGGATTTCTCATCTCTAACGGTTATTTCGCAAGCTTTATTAAATAAGAATTTAACAATTTTTTTACTGCAATTATAACGTAATGGCCCAACAGAATTCCCTAAAATTCTTACTTTTTTCCGCAGTAAAATCGCTAGAAACAAATGTATTCCCCAAATAAAAATAGCTTTAGAATTATCATCTTGCATTAGTCCACCACCACCAAAAATAAACTCATCAGCTTGGAAATAAGCTTTTAAAGTTTTAAAAATTTTTAAACCTAAAAAAGATTTAAGAAATGATCGGAAACCTGCAGGCAGAAAAAAAACCGCTAACACCTTATGATCTTTTTCAGTTTGCTCTGGAGAATAACTCAAAACTGTTATTTTTTCTTTAGGATACAAAGTCAAAAGACCCTCCAAAATCAATTCATCACCAATATTAGTAGCTCCGTAATTACCGCAAATGAGAATATTCATACTTTTTTATTTACTTTCCTCCTCTTTACTTTCTTCTTTTGTTACTTCTGCGTTTTCTTCTTTTATATTATCTTCCTTTTTACTTTCTTCTTTTGTTACTTCTACATTTTCTTCTTTTTTATCTTCTTTCTTACTTAAATTCTCGACATCTCCATTTTCTAACCATTCCCCTTTTAATCGTGCTGATTTTCCAGATCTATCACGCATAAAATACATTTTTGCTCGTCTAACTTTTGCTTTTTTCAAAATTTCTATTTTAGCAATCAATGGAGAATAAATTGGAAAAGTTTTTTCAACTCCAATACCTTCAACAATTTTTCTTACTGTAAATGTAGAATCAACCCCATTACCAGAATTAATTTTGATTATCAAACCAACAAAACCTTGAATACGCTCCTTATTACCTTCTTTGATTTTCTGATGAACTTTTACAGTATAACCAGCTTTAAGAAGCGGTAATTGTTTTGGTTTTGACTGCTCGGAAACGAAATGAAGTAAATCTTGAAACACTTTATTAAAGTTTAAATTCTAAATTTGCTTCATGAGTATAAGCAAGCAAATTCATTAAATCAATAGAATTTTTACAATAATCGCTAACTGATAAATTGGCTTAATTGTTTTGTTAATTTATTGATTCCAACAATATTAGATTTATCTTTTAAAAGCTTAGTAACGAACATATCATTACAATCTACTCGATATAGAAAATCTTGTTTTGACATCACACTAAAACGAATAGGATTCCTGCTATCAACTTCTTTATCCAAAAAAGACTCAATTACACTGTGATCAACTGTACCAACAATGAGCAAATCCACAGGAGATTCCTTTTTTAAGAACACTCCTGACATTAAAATAAATTCAATTTCACCTAATTTTGATAGTTTTCGAATTAAAGCATCTTTCGCGTCCATTGTTTTCAAAAACAAGTTCTTTAATTCTTCATATATTAGACAGCTCGCATTTAATTTAAAATATTTTTTTCGATTTTTTGCTCTTGAAGTAAGCAGTCCAATTTTTTTCAAATTATCAACTTCACGTCTAATTGAATTAATTTGTTCATTTAAAACCCTAGTAAGTTCTCTTACAAAATATTCATTATCTGGGTTCATGAGAAACAACTGCATTAATTTAACACGAGCACTTGAAGTAAATAAACGTTTTAAAATATTCATAATTTGTATACATATTTTATACAAGATGGTTGCATTGTATAAAATTTAAGATCAGAAATCAAGCCTTTTTTTAATTTCATCTCAAGGAAGTAATGCTGATAAATAAATGATTTATATTTTTTTCCACTTTACAAGTTAAAAAATATGTTCAAGAAATAAAGGATTTTTTACTACAAAAATTATCATATTTTTTTGAACAAAAAATTGATTCAAAATTTAAAAGCTATCACTGTTTTTAAAATAATAGTACTATACAAACAATATAAATTTTAAAATTTACATTATGAAAAAATTTTTCCTTCTATTTCCTACTTTCTACTTCCTATTTTTTTCTTTTTTATCTTCTTCTTTCGCTCAAACAATTTATCTTCCTACGGAAACTTTTTCTCAATATCTTCCAACTGTAAAAATTCATGCCTTTTCACTTGATGATAATGATAATTTAACAGCACAATCGCTCGGCTCAGGGACTTTAATAAATAATCAAGGCGTTATTCTTACAAATAATCATGTAATCCAAAATCTATATTATGAAGAACAAACTCATGATGCTTTTCAAATTTGTCTTACTAAAAGCAATGACATCCAAAATCCTATTTGCGAATTCACGGCCTCAGTAATTGCTAGAAATATAACTCTTGATCTTGCTTTACTAAAAATCGAATCAACTGATATTCGAGGTAATAATTTAAATTTCAATTTTTATCTGCCTTATGATAATTCTGCAAAACCGCAAGTTGGCAACAAAATCTCCGTACTTGGATTTCCTGATACAGGAGGAAAAACTTTGACGGTAACAGAAGGAATTATTAGCGGTTTTATCAATATCAATAATATTTCATACATAAAAACTGATGCGGATATCTCTTTTGGCAATTCCGGAGGAACAACCGTAGATAATAACGGTAATTTGATTGGAATCCCAACTTATATTTCAACAAGCTATTCCTCAGAAAGCCTTGGTTACATTTTCCCTATTGCCGAAGCAAAAACTTGGATAAATGAGAATATTAATTCAAAAATTATAACTAATGAAATAGCTAACGCTAATCTCAAAACTTTGATGTTGAGTTTTATCAACGCCAATGAAACAGGATATTATAAGAATTTTTTTCCACCATATGAAATAAACATAATTAACAATTGGAAAATAGGCAATTCGCTGGAAGACGCTTTTGATCAAAATAATTTATATGGATACTCATCTGCAAACAGCATCGTAATTTATCCTATTAAACCTGAAAAAAATTCTTTTCTTTCTATTTCAATATATATTCAAGATTACGGATATTCAGTAACTCTTGATGATATTATCAGAGATTTGTCTGAGTACCTTTATGATGACGAAAAACTTAATTACGAAAAAACTAATTTTAATCAAAAATTTCCAGCAATAAAGCAAACTGAAAGTTATGAGGACTGGTGGTATTCAGATGGAGATATTATTAATACAATTTCGTATCATATCCCATACGGAGATAAAGTAATTAGTATTTCTTACAGTTATAATGAAAATGACCAGCTTGCTGAAGTTGATGAGATTCTTTCATCTTTTAAAATTGATATGTCAGCAATAAATTTTGAAGAAATCACTTATTTAGAAAATAAAAATCCGAATATCAAAGTTTCTTTGCCTGAAAATCTATCAGACTGGTACTTAACTGACGGAAGCTATAAACAGGAAAATGCCAATTTCTTCAGCGCAGATTTTGGGAACAAAAAGAATTCCAATTTCTATTTATCAATTTATAACGCGGAATATTCTGATCAGAATCATCAAGAAAATTTTGATTTATTTAAACAAGACACTCTAAATTACGCCACACAAGCAGATTCGGAATTTTTATCGCAAGGCAAAATTATTATTGATGGTTTCGAAGGATTTTACCTTAAGACAAAATATGATTATGAATATTATGATCCAACTATTGAAATTACTACTTATATCAATTTAAACAAAACAAATTATTTAGTTATTTACTTCTCAATTGATGAAAAAAGCTACGACAAAGAAATTACAAATTTAAGAACAGTTTTAAAAAATATTAAATTAAATAACAATGGTGTCGGTAAATATTTAGTGCCAAGTTTCTATGCTGAAATAAACGAAAATTTAAGCGATATCAAAAACTATATTTATCAAGAAAATATCAAGAATTTAGATAAAATTAAAATTTTTGGAGAAAAATCCCCTATCTCTTTTCAACCAGCAGAACCGCTTTCCAGAAAAGATTTTATCGTTTGGGCCGTAAAAAGCTTAGGTGAAAATGAAGACTTTCAAAATTTTGAAAAATTATATATGGGATGCGAAAAAGATTGTTTGAAAGATGTGGATTATAACAAAAATAACGGCATGTATATTGCTTTTGCTCAAAAAAAAGGTGCTATTACTGGAGTAGAAATTGATGGAGAAAAATATTTTTTACCAGAGAAACAAATTTCTCTTACCGCCGCCATCAAAGTTCTTTTTGAACTTTATGATTACGAAGTTTGGTCAGCTCCTTCTTTCATAGACTGGTACATTCCGTATCTGCAACTTGCCTATAAAACAAATATTTTACCATATGGAGTTAATGATGTTTCTTATCTGCTCACAAGAGGAGAAGGCGCGTATATGATTGATATGTTGAGAAATGATAAATTATAATTCGTGATTCGTGATTCGTGATTCGAACCACGAACCACGTTTCCCTACTTCACCTTATACGTCCACACCCCATCCCAATTTTCTAAAGGCGGAGTTTGCGAAAATGCCTGGCAACGAGCTAAGAAAACTTTGCTGGGATCATCATTCGGACGAGCTGTTAGAACTTGATTGAAATAATTCTGCGCTTCGATGAAGTTTTTTTGCTGATAATATTCAAATCCTTTTTCAAAATTTTGAATTGCTAGAATAGCAGGTTCAGGTAAACCTCCTTTTTCGCTTAAAAGTTCGTAAATGGTAATAGGAATATCTTTTCCTTTAACTCGAATTTTATCAAGTTTCCTAACTTCAAACTGATCTTTAATTTTTTCATAAGTATTTTCGCTTAAACAAATATGCGTTTTGTATTGTTTATTAATTCCTTCGAGTCGTGAAGCCAAATTAACGCTATCGCCCATGGCTGTATAATCAATCCGGTCTTTTGATCCGACATTGCCAATCACGGCTATTCCAGTATTTAAACCGATTCGATATTCAAGACTATTTATATCAATTCCTTTTTCCGCAAAAATATCTCCATAATTCTGGCTCCATTTATCTTTTAGATATTGAAGTTTTTCTCTTTGAGCTAGAGCACTTTTGCAGGCAAAATAAGCATGATCCGCAACGTCAAGTGGTGCATTCCAAAATGCCATGATAGCATCGCCTTCATACTTATCCAAAGTCCCATGATTTTCCAAAATAATTTTTCCCATAACTTCAAAATATTCATTCAATAATTTAACTAAAACCTGCGCATCAAGTTTTTCTGAAAAATTTGTGAAATTCTGAATATCTGAAAAAAAGATAGTGATTTCTTTTGATTGTCCGCCAAGATTAATTTGTTCAGGATTATCACTGATTTTCTTTACTATCGTTGGATTAACATATCTTGAAAAAGCAGTTTCAATTTGTTTTTTTTGTTTAATTTCAGTGAAATAGCGATAAAGATAAATTGAGATAAAGCTCAAAATAATTGCTAAATAAGGATAAACCATATTTAAAATTATTCCATGATCGAAGCTGAATTTAGCTATGAATGTATAAGCGCCTCCTGCGATTAAAAAGAAAAGCACTGATGGCAAAATGCCAAAATACATAAAAGCCAAGCAACAAATTAAAGCAACTCCAAAAATCGTAGCTATTTGCCCAATTCGGCTTTGATCTTGTAAAAAATCTTGGTCAAGGATAGTTTGGATGGCATTAGCATGAATTTCAACACCGGGCATTTTTGAGGTATCTGAAGTCGGCACTAATTGTCTATCTTGAAATAAAGCAGAGGTAACACCAATTAAAGCAATTTTATCTTTTACAAGATTCTTATCAAAGTTATTATTATAAACATCAATAAAAGATAGATATGGAAATGATTTATATGGTTCTCCATGAAAATTAATATACATTTGAAGATAATCTGTAGTCGGAATGTCGATTTTAGGATTTTTTGTAAAATTAAAAATATTATCATGATAATTTAAAGAAATATCAGGATTATCTGTTAAATATTGATGGGCTATAGAAGCAGAAAAACTTTCGTGTATTTTAGCATTATAAGTATAAACAAGCGGAATTTTTCTAATAATATCGTCATTATCAAGCATCGTATCTCCAAATCCGCTCCATTTGATTTTACTTTGAAAAATTTGATCTGATTCTTGTAATGCTATTTGCTGAATAGGCGTATTTTTATTTGCAGGATATTCAAAACTGCTATGTCTCAATAAATTTATTTTATCAGAATATTTTTCAAAAGTTTTTACAAGTTTTAAATCATTAGGATTAGCATTCTCAAAATATTCAATTATATTTTTTAGAACTTCACTATCTTTTTTTGATTCTTTAGCGAAAGAAATT
>MFXJ01000076.1:0-5168 GCA_001787465.1 Candidatus Peregrinibacteria bacterium RIFOXYB2_FULL_32_7
CATACCAACAATTAGAGATTTATATCATCAAAAACCTAGCGCAAACATATCAACTTATACAATTTGGACAATAACCACATTAATTACATCTCTATATGGATTTTTCGTCTTAAAAGATTTAGTGTTTAATATAGTATATAATCTAGGCTTAATTGCCTGTATCACAATTTTAATAATGCGATTAAGATTAAAATTTAAATACAAACTATAAAATGGCTAAAAAAAACTTGTAAAACAAAAATAAAAGAGTAAACTTCACCTCTTATTTAATAAACAATTCACACCATGACTCATCCTGAAGGTCTAACTTTTACGGCGACAGAAAGAGTTAATCTTGACGCATTATTATCATTAGCATTTGAAGGCTATACAGTACAGGCGGGGGGGGTGATTCAAAAGAAATATACGTGACAGGGGCACCTTTACGACAAGAACGAGGCAACCCAGAAATTATAAGAGAAAATTTACGAAAGAAATTAGCAGAACTCGGCATTAATGCTTTATAGTTTTTTATTTGCTATACTTCCTTCGCTCATAAACTGCGAAATTTTCTAAACTCATAATACTCATAATTGTCAGAACTATAACTAATTTCAGATGAAAGTTTCGGAGTATTATACGCTCAATTTATTAGCTAATGGAGTATATCGTCACTATCCGTATCCCAAATACTCCAATCAAGTTCATCATTTTCTACTTCTACTTGTAAAATTTTGCCAGAATTATCTATATGAATTTCGTAAAGCTTGTTGTGATCAATGATTTTGGCAACGTAAAAATCATTTTTTGGTTTCACATTAATAATTTCCGCTTGCGGATAAGCTTTTTTAACGAAATCTTCTATCCGCTTCAATGTCTCAGGAGCAGAACTAATATTACTATTATTTACAGCGCCAACCACATCGCCAATATAATAACTAGCTAATAAATTCCAGGCAAAATTGGAATGAATAGCAGAAAAAATCTTACCAGCTTCCTGTCCGCAACGCTCAATAATACTTTTTTTGCCCCCTGGATGCTGTCCAATGTAACTGGAAACATCATATATTTTATTATTTACAATCAAATAACAATCATCTGAAGTTGAATGCGCCGCGGCTTCTTCCACTGTCAAAGCTACAGGCGGATTGCCATTATTTATTGCTTGGATTTTTTGTTGCTGGTTATATAAAAAACCAAACATAACAATAATAATAACTGAAGCAAAAAAGAAAATTATTATTATTAAGGTGAATTTTTTCATGTTTTTAAAAATTAAATTCTTCGGAATGGAGATACCTTTTTTCAAAGCCTTTAGGCTCCAAGTAAAAATAACTTCCACATATAACATTCAATAAGCATTCATCTTTGACTTTTCTTCAATCGCAAAATTCTCACCATAGCTTAGGTTATGTTTCCAATTTTGCTCAATCAGAAAAGCCAAATCTAAACGCTTCTTGAACGCTATTTGCAGGAAGTTATTTTTACTTGGAGCCTTAGCAATAAATTGTTTTTTCAAAACTTGAATCATTTTTACCGGCGCACAAATAAAAATACTTTTATCTTTTAATCCAGAGTTCCCATCAACAAAATCAGCAGTTAAACGCGGTTTTTGCTCTGAAAAATAAGGAATAAATTTAAAATTCGCTGAAATTTTACTCATAAACAAATCATGATAAATCGCTTCAGCTTTGTTACGAACGCAATAGTAAAAATCAACTGCATATTCATTTAGATCAAGATCTTTTAACATACTTACAAAAGGTGTAACTCCTATCCCCCCAGCAATCCAGATTTGTTTTTTAAAATTGGCTTTTTTATATGAAAATATTCCAAAAGGCCCTTCAATTTCTGCTATTGCGCCAACATTTAATTTATCAATAATATTAGTATAATCGCCAAGTTTTTTTACTGTTACTTTTAATTCTTTTTCGCTTGGAGCTGAAGAAATTGAAAAAGGATGAACTTCATTGCTGATATTTTGATCTTTAAAACTGATAAAAATAAATTGTCCAGGTAAAAAATTAATAACCTGATTTTTTGGATTCAAATCTATTTCTACTATGTTCTCAGTTAATGGAGAAATTTTTGCTATTATATATAAATATTTCTTTACCAACCATTCAGTCAGCAAAGTTCGATAAATAAAAGCAGTTAATCCTATACCCGCCATACCAAGCATATAAATACGCAAAGGCAAATAACGTGAAGTATCACTAGGGATTAGAAATATATGTAGCGCTCCCAAGAAAAAAGCAAATCCCAAAAATTTATGCGTAAATTTCCAAATATTATATTTAGGACGCAAATACAAAGTCAGCACAATCAAAACAATCATTAATATCAAAGAAAAAATACCAAAGTTCTGCGCCCAATTCGTTCCTGGAAGTAGAAAATAAGCTGCCTGACGAAAAAATCCAGAAGAATATTGCGGAAGTAGAAATAACGGATGAAAAAGCAACAAAATCAAAGCAATTTGACCAATAAGACTATGTTTTTCATAAACTTTATTTAGCCCATCAAAATATTTTTCCAACCAAGGTATTCGTGCGCTTAAAATCAAATTTAATCCAAACATAGCCGCTCCAATTAATCCCAAAAGCTGTCCGATGTTTGTCATCGTTTGCGTGAAATTGCTAAATCGATCTTCTGACGGAGCTTTTAACCATAATAAAGCAGGGATAAAGCATAAAAATAAGAACAAAAACCAGCCATAATTTTGTTTTTGAAAAATTTTCATATGAAATATATGGATAATTTATCTATATCCAATTAAAAAATTAACTGCAACTAATTCTTGGAATCATCAAAAGCAATTACTATATCAATTGATTAATATAAAAAATTTAAATCCCTTCAAAATATCTCTTCAAAGGCTCTAAAGCGATTTTTGACCATTCTTCAACCGTGCAATCATCTGAGTTGCAAATTTTATCTAAATCTTCAATGGTTTTTAAGGAACCAGCCGCCATTTCATTATCTCTTGGTCTCACATCTACTGCGTCGGTCTCGATTAAATATAAAACTCCGAAATGCACTTTACTTACATCATCCTGATCGGAATTAATATAACCTAAAACTTTTGGCTCCATAGATCCATTACATTCAATTTCTTCCTCAATCTCACGAAGCATACTGTTATAAATTGGATTGCCTTCTGCAGTGTCAAATTGTTCAATATGTCCACCCACACCCCAAGAATGTTTCCCTTGCAATCTTTTTTCTCCATAATGTTCATCCTTCAATCCCCTTTGAAACGCAAAAACTTTCTTTTGTTGCGGATTAACAATTAAACAATAAGCAATTGGTTGTTTATGATTTGGATCTTCTTCAGCAATACCTCTTTTCATCCAGATATGATTTTGTAAAATATTCGTTTCAAAATCTTTGACATCAGCATGACGAAAACCTTCAAAATAATGCTCATTATTTTCAAAAAGATCTTCTCTAGGCACAACCATAATGATTTGTTCAGATTTCATGATGAAAAATTAGTTTATAAATCTTAAAAAGTCTACTAAATTATACTTCATTAAAGAATAATTTGCGAAACCTAATTAATTTAAATTCTTAATCAACTACGCAACATTCATATAAATATTCGATCTTAAAATTTTTCTCTTTTGCTAATTGTCTGGCCGATAAAGTTGGCTGAACAATTCTGTCAAAACCCTCCTCAACCGCGATTTTATCTAAATCATTTCGATATTTTCCGTACGGTCTCATACATCCAAGAATTAAAAATTTATTTTTAAAAATTTTTCTGGCGTATTTGAAAAGTTTACGTACTTCATTGAGATCAGGATTTGAAACGTTTTCAAATTCAGTGCCTTTGGTTGGGATCAAAATATTCAGAACTAATTTATCTGGATTTAATTTTTGTAAAATATCTATCGCTTCATATTCCCAATGAATTTTACCTTCATCAAGTCCAACTGTAATATGAGGATGAACTGGAATTTTGTGTGCAATTAAATTTTTATAAAGTTTAATATAATCATCTTTTGTTTTATTAATTCCATAAACTTTTTTGACAACTTTCGCATCTGAAACAAAATCAAAACTAACAAAATCAATAATTTGCGCAAAAAGTTCAATTTCCTTTTCATCAGCAAATCCAATATGAGCATTGAATTTAATTTTCCTAGATTTTTTTAAATCCAAAAGTTTTTTAAAAGATTTCGAAATAAAAGATTTACCATTTTTTTGCAGTCCTCCGCTAACAAGCAAACTTTTAATATGAGGCGGAATTGCTTGATCCAAAGTTTTCATATGTTTCAAGTAATGTTTATTGCAATGCTTACAACTAAGCGCGCAAAAATTACCTGACAAACTAATGGCAGAAGTATTTCTTAAATAAACAAATTGGATGGAATTTTTTATTTTGAACATTTCTTATCCTTTATACGCTACAATTGGTTCTCTTGCCGCCTTAACCGCATCTACTCTTCTTACTGGTGTCGTTGTCGGTGCAGATTGTAATATTTCTGGATCATTTTCTGCTTCCTTCGAAATTTTTATCATAACTTCAATAAATTCATCTAAAGTTTGCTTGCTTTCAGTTTCGGTTGGCTCAATCATAAGCGCTCCATGTACAATTAATGGGAAATATATCGTCGGCGGATGATATTTAAAATCAAGAAGTCTTTTGGCGATATCCATTGTTGAAACATGATAAGGCTCTTGTTTTTCATCGTTAAACACTACTTCATGCATACAATTCACGTTATGTGGAAGATTATAATAATTTGAAAGCTGAACTCGAATATAATTTGCATTCAAAACAGAAAATTGTCCAACTCGTCTTGTACCTTCTTTTCCCAATCTCAAAATATAGGTATAAGCTCTGACCACAACTCCAAAATTACCATAAAAAGCTCGCACTCGACCAATTGATTTTGGCAAATTAAAATTTAAAGAAAAATTTTCATTATTTTTCACAATTTCTGGAGCTGGAAGAAAAGGCTGTAAATCTTTTGTACAAGCAACAACACCGCCTCCAGGACCGCCTCCGCCATGTGGAGTTGAAAAACTTTTATGTAAATTTATATGCATAACATCAACCCCCATCGTTGCTGGCTTAACCATACCAAGAATAGCATTTAAATTTGCTCCATCCATATAAAGTAAAGCCCCTTTTTCATGCAAAATTTTTGAAATTTCCAAAATATTTTTATCAAAAAGACCGA
>MFXJ01000076.1:5220-6468 GCA_001787465.1 Candidatus Peregrinibacteria bacterium RIFOXYB2_FULL_32_7
CCTTAATTTTTCTAAATCTACATATCCATTGCCGTCTGATGGCACGCCAACACATTCAAATCCACACATCGTTACTGTTGCCGGATTAGTCCCATGGGCTGAATCTGGAATCAGAATTTTTCTGCGTTTCAAATCATTTCTATCTTGATGATAAGCTTTCATCATCATTACTCCTGTAAGCTCTCCATGAGCACCAGCTGATGGTTGTAAAGATACTCCAAAAAATCCAGTAACAACTTTCAAATATTCTTGAAGATTATAAATTAATTCCAACGTGCCTTGAAGTTCACTTTCTTCTTGCCAAGGATGAGAATTTGTAAATTCAGGCAAGATAGCCATATCCTCATTAATTTTTGGATTATATTTCATCGTACAAGATCCCAACGGGTAAAATCCATCATCAACACCAAAAGCTCGTTTAGATAAAGCAGTAAAATGACGCACGACATCAAGCTCTGAGACTTCAGGTAAATTTAACTCTCCTCGACTCAAATTATCTAATTCAGATTCTTCTGAAACAGCCTTCGGCAAAGTACAAGCGCTACGACCAGAAACTGATTTTTGAAAGATAGTTTGCATAAAAAAATAAAAAAATGAAAATGAAGAAAAACATTCTTAATCTAAAATTTTTAAGTATTCCTCCATTTCTTCTTTATCATTCATCTCAGTCACGGTAACCAAAATTTTTCCCTGCATTTCAGGGTAAATTTTACCTAAATCTAGACCGGCAGAAATATTTTTTTCTCTTAATTTTTTAATTAAATCAGAATTTCCCGCGTCAATCACAAATTCATTAAAAAAAGACGAGGAAAAAGTCCTAGCAAATCTTTTTTGCGCTAATTGTTTTTGAAAATAAAGCGCGTTTGTGTGATTTAATTTTGCAAGTTTTTGAAGATTTTTTCCTAATGTCGCTAAATAAATTAAGCCCGTAAGAGCGCAAAGCGCCTGATTTGAACAAATATTGGAACTGGCTTTTTCTCTTCTGATATGTTGCTCACGAGCCTGCAAAGTTAGGACATAAGCCTTTTTACCTTCAGTATCTATTGTTTGAACAACAACTCAATCAATTAATATTTCAACTGATTTTATAATAGAATCACTTCTATATGCTAATTCAATATAATTTTCACCTATAATATATTCTCAATTATTTTCAATGTTTGATTTAATTATTATATCTCAATTTGTACCACTTCTTTCACAAACTTTATCATTTAGTGTAGTTATTAAATTGGCAATATTTCAGTA
>MFXJ01000076.1:6492-9810 GCA_001787465.1 Candidatus Peregrinibacteria bacterium RIFOXYB2_FULL_32_7
TTCCAAAAAAATTCGGACTTTGCACAAAAACTCCAGCAACATTTTCATCAAGCATTTCTAATAATTTCATTTGATTTAATTCTCCACTTTTAGCAGAAAAAGGAATTTCTACGAATTCTAATTCTTTAGCATTGCAATAAGTTTTCATTACTTGGCGATATTCCGGATGAATACTCTTGGCAACTAAAACTTTCTTTCTTTTAGTAATATTTACAGCCATAATACATGTTTCCGCTGAAGCTGTTGAGCCGTCATACATGGAAGCATTAGTAACATCCATAGCTGTTAATCTGACAATCATTGTTTGATATTCAAAAATTGATTGTAAAATCCCTTGGCTGATTTCTGGCTGGTACGGAGTATAAGCAGTATAAAATTCACTTCGAAAAACTAATCTCGCAACAGGCGCTGGAATATAATGATTGTAATAACCTCCACCCAAAAATGAACTTTTAGAAATTTTATTTTTTTTCGCAAGTCTAGTTATTTTTGTTTTAACTTCTTGTTCAGAAAGTCCTTCAGGCAAATTATAAAAATCTTTTTGTAAAATACTTTCAGGAACAGCAGAAAAAAGATCTTCAATTTTTGAAATGCCAATTATTTTCAGCATTTCATCGGTTTCTTTTTTGGTATGAGGAATGTATGGCATAACACAAATTTTAAATTTTATAATTCGTTCTTTAATGTCCTTCTTTTTCAATAAATTTTTTATACTCCTCCGCAGTCATTAAATTTTTCAACTCTTTTTCATCCACTCCTTCTAATTTGAAAATCCAGCCTTTTTCATAAGGATCACTATTTATTATTTCTGGAGCTGATTCCAATTCTTTATTTACTTCTGACACTTTTCCGCTTAAAGGAGAATAAACATCGGAGACAGACTTAACTGATTCAACTACACAAGCGGTACCAAATTGTTTTAATTCTTTACCGATTTCTGGAAGTTCTGCAAAAACAATATCAGTAAGTAAATCCTGAGCAACATCAGAAATACCAACAATAGCCTTCAAACCATCAATTTTGACCCATTCATGGTCTTTATTGTAATAAAGAGATTCAGGAATTTTGTAGTTTGACATAGTAGTATTTGATTTAAAAAATGAAAATTAGGAATTGAAAATTTAATCTTCTTTTTTGTAAAAAGGTAATTCAACTATTTTTGCTTTGACAAAATTATCACGCACTTTTATTTCAATTTCTGTTCCTGGTTGCATAAATTCTGTTTTTATATATCCCATACCAATATTTTTGCCAAGAGTTGGCGATGGTACTCCTGAAGTTACTTGCCCGATTTCTTCATTATTTTTATAAATCGGATAATGCTGGCGGGCAATTCCACGATCAATCATTTCAAAACCAATAAGTTTTCTTTTTAAACCTTCTTTATTTTGTCTATCCAAAAAATCTTTTCCAATAAAATTTTTATCTAAAGAAACTACCCAAGAGTAAACTGCCTCAAGCGGTGAATGATCTAAATCAATATCATGTCCATAAAGCATCATCCCGCATTCCGTGCGAAGAGTATCACGAGCACCTAAACCACAAGGAATAAGTCCATCTTCTTTCCCAATTTCCAAAAGCTTATCCCAAATTTTTTCTGCCGCTACATTATCAAAATAAATTTCAAAACCATCTTCTCCTGTATAACCTGATCTGGAAACAATCATTTTTATTCCAGCCACTAAAATCTCTGTAAAATTAAATCTTTTAATTTCATTTAAATCATAATCAGTAATTTTTTGTAAAATTTTTTGCGCGTTTGGTCCCTGAATATCTAATTTGGTAATTTCATCGCTAATATCTTTAACTTCTACCTCAAAATCTCCAGCATATTTTAATATCCATTTGAAATCTTCAGGTCTAGTACCAGCATTAACCACTAATAAAATTTTCTCATTATTGTATTTATAAACCATTAAATCATCTATAATTCCGCCATTTTCATTGCACATAACTGTTAATTTTAATTTGAAATTTTCCATTTTACTAATATCTCTAGAAACAATTTTTTGCACTAAATCAAGCGCTTGAGGGCCAGTAATCATAATTTCTCCCATATGCGAAACATCAAAAAGACCAGCTTTTTGCCTTACCGCATGATGTTCCTGAATTTGATTAGTATAAACAACCGGCATATCCCAGCCACCGAAATCAACCATGCGAGCATTAAGTTTTCGATGAGCGTTATTTAAAGAGGTTTTTAAAAGCATGAATTAAATTGCTATTTTTTTATTAAGGCAGGAATGACAGAAGACCATCAACAATTTAGCTTTTATCTTAAAAAATTCCAAGACTTTTTTTCATATTTTTCTTTTGCTAATTTTTGAGTTTGAGCAATTTCTTCTTCGGTCAGTTCAGAATTAATAAAATTTATTTCTGGAAAAGTTTTTGCAAAACCTTTTATTAAAGCCTTAATCACATCTTGAAAAGAAAATTTTTGATTAGTGTGTTTATCAACTGAAGTTACTCTTTGCTTAATATCAGAAATTAATTTGCCTTTCATTTTTTCATCAGGGACTTTTAACAGTTCAAACATTTTATCTACATCAACAGATTTAATAATTGTTCCATGCTGTAAAATAATTCCTTGTTTACGTGTTTGCGCATTACCAGAGATTTTTTGTCCGCCGGTGATAATATCGTTTAAAGGCGCAAAATTTGCCTCGATATTTAATTCTTTAAGCCCGTTGATAATCCCATCACAAATTTTTTGATAAGAATCAAGAATTCTTAACGGCACAATATTTAAATTCATCGGGATATGAATACTGTAAGTGATTTCATCAGCATGAAAAACAGCTCCGCCACCAGTTTGCCTACGAACAATATCAATACCTAAATTTTTACACTTCTCTTCATCAACCTCCGACAACAAAGACTGAAAATATCCAATAGAAATAGCCTGAGGCTCCCAACCATAGAATCTAAGACAAGGATCAGATTTACCAGCAGAAATTTCAGCCACCAACACTTCATCAAGCGCCATATTAAAGAAAGCAGAGCGAAAGCCGGTTTGAAGAAGACGAAAGTTCATTAATGAGAATAAAATAATAATTATAAATTCGTGATTGCTTTCACAATGCTTTCTGCAGAAACCCCAAAAAGTTCAATTTTTTCTTTTTCAATCACTTCTTGTAATTTTTTTATTAAACTTTTTTCCTCCAAAATCTCATTTCTGATCGCATTTTCTAATTCGGAAATTTTTTCTTCCGGATAAATAAAAAAATCACCGGTAATTTTAATTTCAACGATTTTGTTATCTTTTAATTCAAAAAAAATTTTGAGAAGCTTGCCATTTGGAACTTTATAAATCGCTGT
>MFXJ01000076.1:9836-10596 GCA_001787465.1 Candidatus Peregrinibacteria bacterium RIFOXYB2_FULL_32_7
CCCTAATTTAGCATAATATTTTAAAAACACAAAAAAATTTTCCAGTTGAAAGTTAGAAGTAAAAAGTTTAAAGTTTGAAAGCTTTTAAAGGCTTAATAAAGCAAAAAAAATTAAATTAAAACTTCCTAAACTTTAAAATTTATGACAGGCAATCGCGTTAGTCACGGACATAGTATCAAATGCCATATCGAAGGGGCGCCTCACAGAAGAAGGCCAGTAAAATCAGGCTGGAAAAAAGTGAATAAAGAAAAAGCTAGAGCAAGAAGAATTGCAAGAACGGAAGTAAATAGCTAAATTAGGGATTTGATTCCTGAGAACAATGAGTTGAATAAAACAAATTAAGTGCTCTTTCTAACTCCTGTCTTTTTTTTATATTAATTACCCCTAAAACCGTAGGCAATTGCTGTTCTAACGCGCCTTTATTCTGATCACATTTAGTCATACCTATTATCATTTGCTGCATTTCTGCAATTGCACGACTTCTTTCATCTTCAATCTCCGCTCTCCGATAGGTACTTATTCCCGTTACTAAAAAAGCTGTTGCCGCTATTAACGCACACGTCAATTTATAAAAACTTAAATCCGCTCTTAATTCTTCAAATCTTTTTACATCAGCTCCAAACAAGGACCTACTTTGTTCAGCATTTTTATCAGCTTCAACAGGTTGAAAATCTTCATGACTCATATATTTTAATTTTAAAAATTAAGATTTTTTCTCACTGCTATAATGGAATAAATTATATAAACAACTGTATATTCC
>MFXJ01000077.1 GCA_001787465.1 Candidatus Peregrinibacteria bacterium RIFOXYB2_FULL_32_7
AATCTCATCTGTCATTTCCTTACTGCCGACTTTTTTCGTGCCATCACTATAGATATCAGAAGTTCTAAATCCATCTTTTAAGGTTTTATTAACGGCATTTTCGATTACATTTGCTTCTTTGAGGAGGTTAAAAGAGTATTTTAACATCATTGCGGCTGAGAGGATTTGGGCAATGGGGTTAGCTATGCCTTTGCCAGCAATGTCTTGAGCTGATCCGCCACTTGGTTCGTACATACTGAAATCGTCTTTGTTTAAACTGGCTGAAGCCATTAATCCGAGTGATCCTGGAAGTACGGCGGCAGAATCAGAAAGAATATCGCCGAAAGTGTTTTCAGTTAAAATCACGTCAAATTGAGCTGGGTTTTTTATTAATTGCATGGCCGCGTTGTCAACAAGCATGTGATTGTATTGTACATCTTTATATTCTTTGGCAACTTCTTCAATTATTTGTCGCCAGAGTTTTGAGCAATCAAGGACATTGGCTTTATCTACTGAAGTTAGGTGTTTACTTCTTTTTTGCGCGATTTTAAATCCGTCATGTGCGATTAATTTGATTTGTTCTTCTCTATATTCCATAATATCTCGTCCTAATCTTTGGCCATTTTCTTCAAGAATTTCATGTTTGCCGAAATAAAGTCCGCCAAGAAGCTCTCGAACTACAATTAAATCAATTCCTTGATCAACAATTTCTTTTTTAAGGGGACAAATATTAGCTAGTTCCGGATATACTTTTGCTGGTCTTAAATTACAGTGGAAATTAAAAGTTTTGCGAATGCCAAGAAGAGCGTCTCGTTCGCAAGTTGCCCATTTCGGTTCGTGAAGTTTTGAAACTGGTCCGCCAACAGAACCAAATAAGATCGCGTCTGAATTTTGGCAAATTTCTTTAGTTTCATCCGGAAAATGTTTGCCGAATTTATCATAAGCAACTCCGCCGATGAAAGCAGGTTTGTATTCAAATTGATGATTATATTTGGCGGCAATTTTATCAAGAATGCGAAGGGTTTGTTCCATAACTTCAGGGCCAATGCCGTCGCCGGAAAGGATTGAAATTTTATACATTTTTTTTAGGATAAAGGAAAAAGGATAAAGAAGAATAAAGGATAAAGAGATGCCCCAGCGGGGCATCTGTACGGGAAGTTTAAGGGAGATTTGTTTTTGAATCAATATTTTCTTGTTTTTTTGAGAAAATTTTGTTTAAATAAAGAAAATTTATGAAAATTTATGATACAACTCTTCGGGATGGGGCGCAGTGCAGTGATGTTAATTTATCTGTTGATGATAAGCTTCGTATTTTTGATCAATTAGTGGATATTGGAATTCATTATATTGAAGGAGGATGGCCGGGAGCTAATCCTAAGGATGATGAGTTTTTTGAGAAAATTAAAAGTCAAAAAATAAAAATTAAAGGCAGTAAATTAAGTGCTTTTGGGTGTACAAGAAGAAGCGGTCAAAAAGCAGAAGAAGATATTTTGTTAAAAGCTTTGGTGAAATCTGGAACTCCAGTGATTACTGTTTTTGGAAAAACTTGGGATTTGCATGTGAGTGAGGCTTTACACGTATCTCTTTCTGAGAATTTGGAGATGATTTTTGATTCCATTCAGTATTTAAAGAAGCATGCTGATGAGGTGTTTTTTGATGCCGAACATTTTTTTGATGGTTATAAAGCTAATCCAAAATATGCTTTGAAAGTTTTGAAAATAGCAGAGCAAGCTGGAGCTGATTGTTTGGTTTTATGCGATACGAATGGAGGAACTTTGCCTTTTACCATAGCTGAAATTTTGGATATTTTGAAGGGTGATTTAACGGCGGATATTGGGTTACATATGCATAATGATAGTGAGAGTGCCGTTGCCAATTGCTTGATTGGTGCGGAGAAAGGAGTTGATCAAATTCAAGGGACGATAAACGGGATAGGGGAGAGATGTGGGAATGCTAATTTAATTTCTGTAATTGCCAATTTAGAATTAAAAATGGGAATTAAATGTTTACCTAATGGTAATTTAAAAAAATTGAAAAAATTATCAGGATTTGTAAGCGAGGCGTGTAATATGGCGCATTTTAGGCGTCAGCCTTATGTTGGAAGTCATGCTTTTGCTCATAAAGGTGGGATTCACGTGAGTGCTGTTGCTAAAAATCCAGTTACTTATGAACATGTAAATCCTTTTTTAGTTGGTAATAATCGAAAGATTTTAGTCTCCGATCAGGCTGGAAAAAGCAATATTTTAGATAAGACAGAAGCTTTTGGGATCAAATTCGATAAAAAAGATTCAAGAGTGAAGAAAATCTTGGAAGAAGTGAAAATTTTGGAGCATCAGGGATATGCTTTTGAGGATGCGGAAGCTTCTTTTGATATTTTAGTAAAAAAATTAACTGGAAAATACAAGCCGTCATTTGAACTTCTAAGTTTTAATGTAACTGATTATATCAATCCAGACGATGATAAAAAGCCATATAGCGAGGCAACTATAAGAATAAAAGTCGGTAAAAAGGAATATCATACCGCCGCTTTAGGTTCAGGTCCAGTTAATGCTTTGTATAATGCTCTGCGAAAGGCTTTACTTGAATTTTATCCTCAACTTAAAAAAGTAAAACTTTTGGATTATAAAGTACGTGTTTTACCAGTAACCGATATTGAAGCTACTGATTCAGTTGTGCGAGTATGGATTGAGACAACTGACGGCAAAGAAAAATGGGGGACAGTTGGTGTATCTCAAAACATTATCCATGCTTCGTGGGAGGCATTGGTAGATAGTTTGGAATACTATTTAGCGAGAGGAAAAATTTAAATTTTATTTATGAGATTTGTAGTAATTTTGAATTTTTCAGTAAATTAAATCATAAAATTTGCATTTTGGTTAAACTTTTGTTTAACTAAAGTTAAATAATTGTTTAACTTTTTTTATGGATAATACGGCGATAATTGGAATTAAACAGCTACATAGCGAACTTAGCTCTATTCATGATAGATTTCTTCAAGTGAAGGAAATTATTGTTGTTAAAAATTCTAAGCCGATTTTTAAAATAATGCCTCTTTCAGCTAATAATCCTAAGAAAAAATATACTTTGAGTGATTTTGCAAAATGCCAATTTCATTCTGGAGAGAAGAATTTGAGTAAAAATATAGATAATATTATTTATTCTTAAAATTTATGATTATTCTTGATGCTAATGTTTGGATTGCTTTTTTTAATAAAGATGATTCTCAACATAAAAAAGCAGTTACTATTTTTGAATGCATCGGAGAAATTGTGCATATGCCTGAATATGTGCTGATCGAAATTTTGACGATTTTGAAACTAAAAGTTAATAAAAAGGTAGTTAGTAATTTTTTGGAATTTTTAAATGATTGTTTGGGGGTGGAAATTTTTTACACTCAAAGAGATGTTTTGAAAAAAGTTATGTATTTTTTTGGTAGAAAATATTATCAAAAATTATCTTTTGTAGATCAATATTTGCTTTATTTATCAAAATACGCAAAAATTATTACTTTTGATAAGGCTTTGAATAGAGCTTTGAGAGATCAAGAGAAAAGTGAATTTGAAATAAATGATAATGAAGTGTTTAAAGAAAATAAATTTATTAAAGAGGCAAATGAATTTTCTAAGTATTTGGATAGTACAAATTATGAGTGATTTGATTTGTGTTTTTTTTTGTTTAAAATGTTTGTAGGGAATTTTTTTTAAAATTTGTTGCTATGAATTTCAATAACTATACTACTAAAGCGGCTGAAGCGGTGCAGGGGACGATTCAGCTTGCGAGTCAGTTATCTCATCAAGCACTTTCCCCACTTCATCTTTTGTTAGTTTTACTTAAACAAAAAGATGGAATTGTGCCGACTTTGCTTCAGCAATTAGAAAAGAATTTGGATGAAATTTCTGAAAAAGTGCAAGAAAATTTGAAATTTTTACCAGTAGTTTCTGGTGGAAGCCAACCATATATTACTGATGAAATTAGAAAAGTTTTTGATTCAGCGGAAACTGAGGCGAGCAGGCTTAGAGATGAATATATTTCAACTGAACATTTGTTTTTGGCGCTTTTAGATCAACAAGAAGTGCAGAATATTTTGGAAGTGAAAAAAGATGAAATTTTGAAAGTTTTATCTGAGGTTCGAGGAAATCAGAGAGTAACAGATCAAGATCCTGAGGGGAAATATCAGGCTTTAGAAAAATATACGCAGGATTTCACTGCATTAGCCCGCCTAGGCAAAATTGATCCGGTAATTGGTCGGGATGATGAAATTCGTCGAGTGATTCAAATCTTATCTCGTCGAACAAAAAATAATCCGGTATTAGTTGGTGAACCTGGAACTGGCAAAACAGCAATTGTGGAAGGTCTAGCTAAAAAAATTATTGATAAAGATGTGCCGGATATTATTGCTAATAAGAAAATTTTGAATTTAGATTTAGGAGCGATGGTGGCTGGGACAAAATATCGTGGTGAATTTGAAGATAGATTAAAAGCGGTTTTGAAAGAAGTTGAAGCTTCAAAAGGCGATGTGATTTTATTTATTGATGAACTTCATACTATCGTTGGAGCAGGTAGCGCTGAAGGATCAATGGATGCTGGGAATTTACTTAAGCCGGCTTTGGCTCGTGGACAAATTAGAACGATTGGAGCGACAACTTTGAAAGAATATCGAAAATATATTGAAAAAGATGCGGCTTTGGAAAGACGTTTCCAGCCAGTACAGGTTAATGAACCGTCAATTGAAGATGCAATTTCGATTCTGCGAGGTATTAAAGAAAAATATGAAGTGCATCATGGCGTGAAAATTCGTGATAATGCGATTGTCGCGGCGGTAACTTTGTCCAGTAGGTATATTACAGATAGGTTTCTTCCTGATAAAGCTATTGATTTGATGGATGAGGCTTGTAGTGTTTTAAAAATTGAAACAGAAAGCAAACCAACTGAAATTGATCAGTTGCAGAGAAAAATAAGACAATTCGAAATTGAAAAAGAGGCTTTGAAAAAAGAAAAAGATGAGATTTCTAAGCAAAGATTAAAAGATTTAGAAAAACATTTAGCTGAATTGCAAGAACAAAATCAGCAAATTGAAATTAAATGGAAAAATGAAAAACAATATATTGATCAAATTAAAAATTTAAGCAAGGAAATAGATCATTTAAAAGAGCAGGCGGCGCAGGCTGAAAGAATAGGAGATTTGCAAAAAGTGGCTGAAATTAATTATGGTAAAATTCCTGAAGATGAACAGAAAATTCAAAATTTAAAGAAAAGATTAGCTGAAGTACAAAAAGATGGACAAATTTTACGCGAAGAAGTGACTGAGGAAGATATTGCCAAAATAGTTTCTAAATGGACAGGCGTGCCGGTTGCAAAAATGATGATGGAAGAAACGATGAGGTTGGCGAATATGGAGGAAGTTCTAGCTAAGCGTTTAATTGGGCAAAAAGAAGCGATTAAAGCGGTTTCTAATGCGATTAGAAGAAGCAGAGCCGGTATTCAAGAAGAAAGCAAACCAGTTGGTTCTTTTATTTTTCTTGGACCAACAGGAGTAGGTAAAACTGAACTCGCTAAAGCTTTAGCAGAATTTTTATTTAATGATGAAAATGTAATTACTAGAATTGATATGAGCGAGTATTCAGAGAAACATGCGGTTGCTAGATTAATTGGTTCACCTCCAGGTTATGTTGGATATGAAGAAGGCGGACAATTAACTGAAGCTGTGAGAAGAAGACCTTATTGCGTTGTGTTATTTGATGAAATTGAAAAAGCTCACCCAGAAATTTTTAATGTTTTACTTCAAGTTTTGGACGATGGAAGACTTACTGATAGTAAAGGCCGGACAGTTGATTTTAGAAATACCGTGATAATTATGACTTCAAATTTAGGATCTGATGTAATTGCAAAATTTTCTAAAGAAAGAGAAAAACAAAGAGAAGAAATTATGAAAGTTTTGCATACTTTTTTTCGTCCAGAATTTCTTAATCGAGTGGATGATATTATTGTTTTTCAACATTTAAATGAAGAAGAAATTGCGGAAATAGTAAAATTACAGATTGATAAAGTTGCTAAACGTTTAAAGAAGAAAAATATAGAAATAAAATTGTCAAATATGGTTTCAAAATATTTAGCTTCAGCTGGATTTGATGAAATATTTGGAGCCAGACCTTTAAAACGCTTAATTCAGAATAAAATTTTGGATGAACTAGCCATGCGGATTATTGAAGGAAAAATTAAAGAAGGAGATAAAGTAAAGATTGATTTTGTAGCGGATGAGATCGTGATAGAGAAGAAATGAATTTGAATTTATTTATTGTTTTGATTACTGATGATTTAAAACCATGCATAAATTTTGGTAATAACGTTTTTGTTTTATCAATAATTTTAGAAGTTTTAACAAGGTTGTAATAAAAATTGTAATTTTTCTGTAGGGTGCGCAGATCTGCGCACC
>MFXJ01000078.1:0-3892 GCA_001787465.1 Candidatus Peregrinibacteria bacterium RIFOXYB2_FULL_32_7
CACATCGCGCAAGGATTAAATCCGTCTACAAATCCCAAAATAACCGACATCGCGGTTAAAGAATATTTACCAATGTCTATAGTCCCAAAGAAAGGCACATCAATTAAATAAGAATGATCTATTTCACAAACCTCATCATCTGCACAAGTCTCCCAAACCTGAGATACAGAACCACTGCCGCCTCTTTTCATATACTCCTCGAACCCATAAGTTTCTTTTCCTTTGCTTTGATCTATCAAAGATATTATTTGCTCCCCTGTTGTTTCTGGAGTGCTAAATCCAACTATGACTGTATTCCCAACGATAGTAATTGGCGTAACTTTACTTAAATTTTCAAATTCGGTTAAGTCGTTAAAAAGTTTTTCATTGGCTTCTTCTTTGATATTTTTATAGGTAATGACAAAATCACTTCTCTGCTTACTTAAATTTTCAAAAAAACTTTCTTCATCAGCACAATGACTACAATTATCACGAACAAAAGCTTCTATATTAACTATACCGCCATCCTCCTGAGCAAAACTCAAAATCGCAAAAACGCTTGATAACGATAATAGCAAAGCAATTAAAACTTTTTTCATTATTTCAAGATTATATTTAAAAAACATCGTCATTTTACATGAATAAATGCAAGAATCAAGGAAGCAACTGTAGTGGAGGCGGTTCGTATGCAATGCTAGCAACAATGCATACAGTAGTACAAGCACCCAACTGTTAAGAACCGCCCCCGCCAAAATCAGTTGGGAACGTCTACTTAAATTTGTCGCTAGCAGTATATATAAATAACCTATTAAATTATCAGACTATAAACAAGTGATTTTAAATATTTTAGATAGCCATATTCTTAAAATGATTTATCATTTAACATTTTTTTAACTTTATTTATTAATAAAAAGATCTCCGGTATTTTGCAAATAAATCCACAAATAAAATAAATTATAATACCAAAAACGATACTAAAAGATAAATTTATTATTTGATTTAAATTTTCTGAATGGAAAACAATAACTTCCTTAATAAAAGGATATAAAAAGAATAAAAAAATTCCCATTAAAATACTGGCTAGTAAAATTTTAAAAATATTTAAAAGTGGTAAAAAATTTCTCAAATTTAATTTTCTTTTAACAAAAATAAAAAGACCTAAAGCGTTAAATACCGAACTTAAACTAATAGCAAAAGCCACCCCAATGACATCCATTGTTAAAATTTTCGTAAATATAAACACTGAAATTAAGTTCACCAAAATTGCAAAAAATCCTATAAAAACAGGCGTCTTTGTATCCTGGAAACTATAAAAAACTCTTGCCAGCAAAGGGATCAAAGCTTGAAAAGAAAGCCCTATCAGCAAAAAAGCCAAAGTATTGCCAGTCAAAATCACATCGCTATCCCTAAATTCACCACCACCAAAAATAAAATGGATAAGATCAAAACGTATGATAAATAAGCCAACAGAAGCCGGCACGACTAAAAATAGAATATGAGAAATTGAGGTCTTTAAAGTCTGCGCTACTTCCTCAAATTCTTTTCTACTCGCTAATTCCGCAAAAGTAGAAAATGAAGCAATCGCAAAAGCAATTCCAAAAAGACCCAACGGCAAACTTTGCAAATTAATGGCGTACGGCAAAACTACTGTAGCTCCGTAAGATAAAGTCGTGGCTATACTAAAATTAATTATTAAACTTAATTGATCAACTGAGAGCCCAATGATTCTTGGAACAATTAAATGAAAAAACCTTTTGATATCTTTTGCCTTAAAATCTAAACAAAATTTATATCTAAATCCTAATTTTATCACTTGCGGTAGTTGCACCATCATATGTAAAAAAGCTCCAACTGATACGGAAAAAGCTAAAGCGTAAACGCCATAATTTTTTGCAAAAAATAAAGCACCGCAAATAATGCTTAAATTATAAATTATCGGTGCAATTGAATAAAAAATAAAATTTTTAAAGGTGTTTTGAATTCCTTGAAAAATACTGCTAATTCCAAAAAATATCGGAGACAAAAGCATTATCCTAGTCAAAGAAATCATCAAATCATATCTCTCGCCTGTAAATCCAAGCGCGAATGGCTTAATCAAAAATGGAGCAAAAATAAATACAATTAAAACTATAAAAATTAAAAGAAGAAGCAATATATTCAAAACATTCTGACAGAATTGCCATCCTTCTTTCTCCTTTTTATTAGCAACATATTCAGTAAAAAGAGGAATAAAAGCGCTAGAAATCGCTCCATAAATAAGTAAAGTATAAAGCAAATCCGGAATGCGAAAAGCAGTATGATAAACACCGATATCATTAACGCCAATTCCCTCTGTTCCGAACATCACTCCAAATAAATGATCACGATAAACTCCAAGCAATCTACTCAAAAGCGAAGATAATCCTAATAAAATCGCACCAGAAATAATCTTTTTGGTTGACATTATTGCTTTTTTATAAAAATTATGTTATAATTATACTGTTCTAACTAAAAAATAAAAACAAAAACATTATGATCCTACACAAATTAAACAAACTCTTCAATATTCAGGATAATGAATGGCCTAGAGTTTGCGCAGGATGGACCCTCGGTTTTTTAGCGAGAGTCAGCTACATTATTGCTTGGACGGTTGTAATGGCCATATTTATCAGTCGGCTTGGCGTAAATTCTTTGGTTTTACTTTTTATTCTAAATGCACTCAGCATCATTTTTGGTACTATTATATATAGTGAATTAATTAAAAAATTCTCTACAAAAAAAGTCACTATTGGAACAGGAATAATTGGTGGATTTGCATTTTTAAGTAGTTTTTATCTTGCACAAAATCCTCAATTAGAAACTTTATTTCTTGGACTAATGATCTTGAGCATTTCAGTATTTTTAGCTCAACTTAACATACTTATTAATCTATTTATTGAAGAACTTTTTACTCCTCTTGAAAGCGAAAGGACTTTCCCTGTGATTGAATCATACGAAGTGGCTGGAGGTATTATTGGCGGTCTTCTAATTACTGAATTTGCTGAATTTTTGAATTTAAATTTTTTTATCGCTTTAATAGGCGGAATTTTAATTTTTACCTCATTTTTAATATATTATTTCCACAGATATTCAAAACAATTTCCTTTCCTTGATTTTCATCACCAAAAAATTAAGAAAAAAGATCGAACTTTAAATATCACCAAAACCTGGCAAAAAATAAAAGGAATATCTTTTGTCAAACTTCTTGCGGCAACAATTATTTTACAATTTATTTTATTTACTTTAGTTGAATACCAATTCGCCAAAGGCATTGAATATGAACTTGGACATGAAGAAACAACACCTGAAGAAAATTTAGAATCTTTTAAATTAAAATCTCCTTTTCAAGCAGAACATCTTGCGGCTTCCTTACTTTCCGCAGAATCAAATTCAAAATTAGAGACAAATATACCCATAGAACATGAAGGAAATTCTCATAACGGTTCTCACGAGAATGACATCGCTCACAAACTTGGTCTAGTTATCATGCTAGCGAGTTTAGCGAGCTTATTTGTACAATTATTTTTAGCTAGTAAAATCATCAATAAACTTGGAATTATCAAAACTATGATTTTGCATCCATTGGTTTTGATCATAAACAGCATTTTACTAACTTGGAAATTTGGATTTATTACTGGTAGCAACTTAAAAATAGGTTTTGAAATCACTAATGGACTTTATCTAAATTCATATCATTCGTCATATTATAGTCTAAAAGAACATGATAGAGGCGCAATTAAAGAATTTATGGATGGACTTATGAAGCCAATAGGAATGCTAATCGCAACTTTAATACTTTTTATAAGTTATAAATTTATTCCAGAAAATTTCGCGATTCAAACAATTAATCTAGCTTTGATAATTACTTCAATCGCCATGATGATAATACTTCTCA
>MFXJ01000078.1:3963-6344 GCA_001787465.1 Candidatus Peregrinibacteria bacterium RIFOXYB2_FULL_32_7
ACTCAAGCCATAGAAATTCTAGCGCAAAATGGACACGCAAATATAACAGAACATTTTATCGCTGAATTACAAAAAAAGGATATTCATGAATCAATCAAAATTAAATTGATAGAAACAATGGGATATATTGATTCTCCCGAAACGCTTTCCATGCTGATTAATTACCTTGACAATAAATCAGACAGAATTAGATTTAACGCCACAAAAGCTTTGAGAATTTTTCATGAAAATAGTAAACAACAAAAAAATGAGCTTGATAAACAAACGCTGATTTCAAAATTAAAAATTAAATTTATCAATGAAAATGATTCTGATATAAAACTAGAAATTATTCATACCCTACTCAAATTAGATGCCAAGAATATTCAAACATTTCTACTTGAAAGTTTAAAAAATTCTGATAATCCAAATTTTATCGCTAGCACCATTGAGGTCTGCCAGCATCTAGGAGATAAGAATTTAAGTCAAAATTTATCGATTTATTTAGAAAGCAAAAATATTAGGATTAAGGCAAATACAATAAGCGCGCTTTGGAACTTACCTGCTTACAAAGATAAAGTTCATGATGAATTTGACAAAATGTTTTGCGAACTAAATAAAGAAATTTTACTTTCCGCTTTTCAAATTGCCGGCGAAGTACATGCCAAAGATAAAATCGTTTTCTTAAAAAATTATTTAAAATCAAACGACATAGAACTTAGATCTTATAGCGCCATTGCCCTTGCTAAACTCGAAGATCACGAAGGAATTGAGCATATTGCAAAATTACTAACTCATGACAACAACGAAGTAGCGTGTAAAATTAAAACCGCGGTACAAAAACTACCTGAAAAAGTCAAAGATTTAATTAACAGAGAACTTTATTTAGAAATCCACAAAAAATCAAACAAATTAATAGAGAACCACAAGCATAAGGAAATCGCCGAATTTCCAAAATACATTCTTTCAAAGTTAAAACAATACTACGAAATCGCTGATCAATTTGAAGAAGCGATGAGAATTGAAAAATTGCTGAAAGCGTGATTCAGGATTCGTTTAATGATTTAAAACTTGCCTAATTTTCTGATTTTTATGAACGTTTAGAACAAGAACTTACAATTTTTGTTTCTTTTATTCCAAGTTGAGATAATCTAGCTCTAATTTCTTTAGCTTCCTCATCACCTTTATAAGATATTCTATATACCCCCATAGGCATTGCATCCTCTAAAGGTTTTATCCAACTTGATGATCCTTTTTCCGGTCGAGTATTATCATCACCACCATTCTTAGAACAAACTAAATCATGTGGTTGTCTTTCAATTTGACTTATATCAACACCAAGATCATTAACTAATTGATTTAAATTATCACGAGGATCAAGTATATGTATTTCTGGTGGCATAATGTAAAAATTTAAAAAGTACAAAGAAAATATATCTTAAAACTTACTTAAGACAATTGTCAATCTCTTTCTCATTCCAATCCTCAAAAATCTATTCATCTTTGAATTTATATTAGATTTGTATTAAGTTTTATTTTTTTGCAATCAACCTTTTCGCATGATCAAAAAATTTATTTGTATCCTGCCCTTGAATTTCATCAATAAATCTATTTAAACCTCTTGTTTTTAATCCAGATATTAAATTTTCGAAAGTAGGATTAGTTCTAAATTTAGCATAAGCTTCATGTTTTAAAATATATTCATCTTCAGGATCTTCTGTACATAAATCAACAGATATCAAATCTATTACTTTCGGAAAAACTTCCTTATCAAAACGCAATTGTATTCTTTCTCTTATCTCAGAATTTAATAAAGCCTGTAAAGGTTCACTTTCGCCTTTCAATTCTTCTTGAACTATCAATGCCCCATATTTATATAATAATCCGAAAACATTGAATTTGGCTAATTGACAACTTTTTACTTCTTTACCAACATATACTTTTTGAACATATGTAGCAGTTGCTTCATGTATAAATACATCCGTTAAAAGCACATTATATGAATTTTCAACTAAATGCCAAAGCTCATGTGCTATATATTCATCAAAAATTTCCGGATTATATGTGGCAAAAGATTGCATGGGTTTATAAATCACAATATTAACATCTGTTTCAAAAGCACCATCAGGAAACTTTTTTCTTAAATCATTTGATAATGATTCAAAATCAACAAAATCTGATACTGCTGATGTACTTATATCTAAATCATACTCCCTTTTATAAAATGCAGATAATATAAACGCTCCAAATATTATTGCTCCTTTAACCATTAACTCAGTATCAATATTAACTTTAGAAAGAGCAGGTATCTTCACACGAGCCAAAAAAGACTCTACTTGTTCAGGCATATCTATACCATCAAATGGCGAATCTTTATCAACATATTTTACTGTTGGCACTTT
>MFXJ01000079.1:0-1283 GCA_001787465.1 Candidatus Peregrinibacteria bacterium RIFOXYB2_FULL_32_7
TTATCCTTTATCCTAAAAACGTTTTTTGAAATTATTAAACTTTGTTGAGATGAAACCAAAAGCCGCTATTATCTTCAGTCCTGGTATAAACAGAGATCAAGAAACTTCATATGCTCTTTCAAAAGCTGGTGCTGATTTTGAAATCATCCAGCTTATTGAACTTGAAAAAAAAGAAAAACGCTTAGATGATTTCCAAATTTTATTTTGCCCAGGAGGATTTTCTTATGGGGACGACGTCATGTCAGCTAAAATCTGGGCTTCGAAATCTCTTGCTCATTTCCATGATCAATTACAGAAATTTATTAATGAAGATAAGCTTGTCATCGGAATTTGTAATGGATTTCAATTCTTAATTAGAACTGGACTTCTTCCGTTTGCACATATTGGGCAAATTGAAGCCACACTTACTCATAACGCTTCTAATCACTTTGAATGCAGGTGGGTAAATATGAAAGTTGAAAAATCTAACTGTGTTTTCACTCAAGGTCTGGAAGAGAAAATCTTTCGTATGCCAACAGCTCATTGCGAAGGAAGATTTCTTGCTCCAAAAGAAACTTTACAAAAAATTAAAGATCAAAACCAAATTGTTTTTCGATATGTTGATGAAAATGGAAATCCAACCCAAAATTATCCAATAAATCCAAATGGCTCAACAGATGCGATTGCTGGTCTTTGTTCTCCAAACGGAAAAATCATGGGATTGATGCCTCATCCCGAATGTAATTCAAAAAAGAACCATCATCCTGATTGGAATATTGAAGGCAGAGAAGGCGGAGAATGCTTAAAAATCTTTGAGAATGCAGTAAAGTATTTTAAATAAAAGTCTAAAATCTGCCCTTTAAAGTCTTTTCTATACATGTGTTAATAAAAATTTTTCATCAACAATTTTTCGATCTTTTTTATGATCTTCCCCAATTTCATGCCAATGCATAATTTCATTTTCTCCAATCTGCCAGCAAAGACAAATCACTCGATTATTTAACAAAATAGGAAAATCGACTACTCCTTTTTGCATATTCCTAATAAAACAACCTAATTCTTCAAGTTCTTTCATGTGATATTCAACGTCATCGGCAATTTTATCAGCATTATCATCAATTTTTTTTAACAACTTTTTCTCTTGTTCTTCTGATGCTTTATGTTCAAGAAAATAATGACATTCTGTTTTCAAATTTTGCAAATTTTGCCATTTTCTTTGGATATCAAAAGTAATGGCTCTGACTAATGGCAGACTCTTATTTGCTTCCGTAAATGAGAAAAGTTTTACCATAATTGAATAAATT
>MFXJ01000079.1:1298-7432 GCA_001787465.1 Candidatus Peregrinibacteria bacterium RIFOXYB2_FULL_32_7
CTTTTTTTCCTTTTTCCTCAAATTATGTTTAGAACTCATACCTGCAACGGAATTTCCGAAAAGAATGTGGATGAAAAAATTACTTTATCTGGCTGGGTCCATCGACGCCGAGATCATGGTGGATTAATATTTATTGATCTACGTGACCGCTATGGAATAACTCAAATTGTCTTTGATCCAAATGATTTCCCAAAAGCTCACGTCATAGCTGAAAAAATTCGTCCTGAATATGTCCTGAAAGTTACCGGCAAAGTTAGACCTCGTCCTTCCGGCATGACCAATAAAAATCTAGAAACTGGAAAAGTTGAAGTGTTAATTAGCGAAGTAGAAATTTTAACTGAATCAAAAACTCCTCCTTTTGAAATTGATCAAGACAGAGAAGTAAATGAAGAAGTTCGTTTAGAATACAGATATTTGGATTTAAGACGCGAAAGGATGAAAAATAATATAATTTTGCGTCATAAAGTTATCAAACATATTCGCGATTTTATGGATAATGAAAATTTTTTGGAAATCGAAACGCCAATTTTGATCAAAGGAACTCCTGAAGGATCGCGTGAATACATCGTACCATCAAGACTTTATCCTGGTCATTTCTATGTTCTACCTCAATCCCCTCAACAATTAAAACAATTATTAATGGTGGCTGGCATGGATAAATATTTTCAAATCGCCAGATGTTTTCGTGATGAGGATCAAAGAGGAGATAGACAGCCTGAATTTACTCAACTTGATATAGAAATGTCTTTTATTAATGAAGAAGATATAATCGATTTAAATAGCAAACTGCTTCTTTCAATTTTAGAAAAATTTAGTAGCGAAAGAAAAATTTTAGATAAAAATTTGCCAAAACTTACCTGGCAAGAAGCAATGGACAACTATGGAGTTGATAAACCTGATTTACGTTTTGATATGCAAATCGTTGATTTAACTGAAGAGATGCAAGCAAGTGGCTTTAGTGTTTTTAGTAATGCCATTAAAGATGGTGGTATTGTCAGAGCTTTAAAAATTAACGGTGGAGCTAAGTTTTCAAGAAAAGAGATTGATGAACTTACTGAAATAGCTAAAATTTATGAAGCCAAAGGCTTAGCTTACATTATTTATGATGAAAATGGTGAGATTCGTTCACCGATTTTAAAATTTCTATCAGATAAAGAACAAAAAGCAATTCAAGAAAAAACTAAAGCCAGCAAAGGCGATATTGTATTTTTTGGAGCAGATAAATTTAACATTGTTTGCGCGAGTTTAGGTCATGTAAGACTTGCCTGTGGCGACAAATTAAATTTACGCGATGAAAATACTTTTGCGATTTGCTGGGTTACTGATTTCCCAATGTTCGAATTTAGTAAAGAAGAACATAAATATACAGCGGCGCATCATCCCTTCACCAGTCCAAAATTAGATCAAACTCAAATGCTTGATACTGATGAATTTTATAAAGTTTCTTCACGAGCTTATGATTTAGTTTTAAATGGCAATGAAATTGGCGGAGGCAGTATTCGTATTCATGATCCCGAAGTACAAAGTAAAGTTTTCAAAGCTTTAGGAATTTCAAAAGAAGATGCGGAACACAGATTTGGACACCTGTTAAAAGCTTTTCAATATGGTGCGCCTCCTCATGGCGGAATTGCCTGGGGAATTGATCGTTTAATTATGATTTTGTGCAAAGAGGCGAATATAAGAGAGGTAATTGCTTTTCCAAAAGATCAAAAAGCAAAAGATTTAATGATCGGAGCGCCTAGCACCTTGCCTGACACACAAATAAAAGAGGCAAATGTGAAGGTAATCGAAAAATAAAGGATCTTTTCCAAAAAAAAATCTGAAATAAACTAACAATTTACCTCGTTTTTGTGGTATAATATTTTGATATACGCTTTTTTTAAAAAATTTTCTTTTTTCTCAAAAATCATGCCAAAAACAAAAATAATCTGCACTCTCGGTCCAAAAAGCGACTCTAAATCTGAACTTGTCCGTCTAATCCAGTCTGGGATGAGTATGGCCAGACTTAATTTTTCTCATGGAACTTATGAACATCATGAAAAAATGATTAAAAATTTAAGAAAAGCAGAAAAAAAACTAAAAAAACACATCACCATCATCGTAGATCTTCAAGGTCCAAAAATTCGGATTGGAGAACTTTCAAAGCCAATTTTTCTCAAAAGAAGCCAGGAAATTATTTTAACCACAAATATCATTCAGACGGGTGAATCACAAAAAATTCCCATTCAATACAAATCTCTTCCATCAGAAATTAAAACTGGCGATCATATCTTGATTGATGACGGACTTATTGATCTTGTTGTCCTTTCAAAAACAAAAACTGATATTAAATGTAAAGTTTGCGTCAGCGGTAAAATTAGTAGCCACAAAGGGATAAACGCGCCTGATACAAATTTAAAAGCAATAAAAACAATAACAGAAAAAGATAAAAAAGATTTAGAATTTGCTCTTCAATTTCATCCTGAATATGTTGCTCTTTCTTTTGTAAAAAACGCCAAAGATATTATTGATTTACGTAAATTTATAACCAAACAACTTTCTAAATTTTCTCAACATAATTTTCCAAAAATTATTTCCAAAATCGAATGCCAACAAGGAATTAAAAATTTAGAAAAAATTATTAAAATTTCAGATATGGTAATGGTTGCTAGAGGCGATCTAGCCGTAGAAGTTGGAGATGAAAAAGTCCCTGTCCTGCAACGAAAAATTATAGAATTATCTCGTAAATATAAAAAACCAGTTATCGTCGCCACTCAAATGCTATCTTCTATGATTGATAACGCTCGTCCAACCAGAGCTGAAGCATCAGACATAGCTAGAGCTGTTTTTGAAAAAGCGGATATTGTCATGCTTTCCAACGAAACATCTGTTGGTAAATATCCTTTCAAAGCCGCGCACATGATGAAATTAATCATTCGCGAAGCAGAAAAAATTGTTTGAGAATTTGATCCTTTAAGATAATATATAATTCGTGATTCGTAGTTCGTGATTCGTGATTCGATTTTTACGAACCACGAATCACCTGCCCGACACAAATGTCATTCAGGCGGGCGAATCACGTATCACTATATATCATCCTAAATTTATTCCGCATGATCATTCTCGGCCTCGATCCGGGCACAGCCACTACCGGCTTTGGCATTATTAAAAAAATCGATAATGAATTTGAAATCTTAGATTTTGGTTGCATTGAAACAAAAGCCAAACTACCACTTGAAGACAGGCTTTTACAAATTTCAAATGATTTGGAATCTTTAATCAAAAAATACAAGCCTGATGTAGCTGGAATTGAAGAAATCTTTTTTACTAATAATATTAAAACTGCAATCTCGGTATCTCATGCCCGAGGAGTACTCTTGTATATTCTTAAAAAACACAAAGTTCCAATTAAGCATTTCACTCCAACAGAAATTAAATCATCTATTACCGGATATGGAAAAGCAGACAAACATCAAGTGCAAAAAATGATTCAAATCATACTTAATTTATCTGAAATACCAAAACCAGACGATGCCGCAGATGCTCTTGCTATAGCAATTGCCTCTTCCAATAATTTAGCTGTTTTATAAAAAAAATATATGGTAAATTTTGAAAGAAGCTAAAAATTAAAAAATAAATGAAACACAAAATTATTCACCATCTCCAATACGCCATCGGAGCATCTATTCTCACGATCCTCGGTATTATTCTTATTCGAGGACTTGAAATCCCTGAAATTATACATCAGAAATTTTTCACTTCTACAACAACAGAACTAACGACTGAAATTGACAATGAAAATACGGAAAATTCAGTTACAGATACTAAAATTCATACCAAAATTAGCTACGAACAGCATATTCAAAAAGGTAACCTGCTATCTGAAAATAATTTAGATTCTTTAGCGATCGCTGAATATGAAAACGCCATAAAAGAAAATTCAAGCAAAGCAGAACCTTATTTCAAAATTGCTTTAATTCACAAAAAAAATAAGGATTTTGAAAAAGCTTTAGAATTTAGTGAAAAAGCTTACATTACAGAAAATGGCAATTCGGAATATCAAAATCTTTATATTCAAAATTTAATTAGAACAAATAAAAAAGATCAAGCTTTAGCTTTTGTATTAAAAATTAATGATTCTGCTAATTCAGAAACTTTATATTACAAAGGAATTATCCTTGCGCTTAATGAAAACTATGAAGACAGCAAAAAAACTTTTTCAAAAGCTTTAGAATTAAGCTCAAATGCAGATTTATCCAGAAAAATTCAAAAATTTCTTGATCTTTATCGTGAATTTGAATTGACCGAAGGTGGACAAGAAATCTACAGGATGGCGCTTATTTCTCAAAATTTAATTCAAAATGAATTTTATCTGCCAAGTATTGAAATCCTTTATGAGGTGATAAAAGAAAAATATGATTATCGTGATGCTTGGATAATGCTTGGTTATAGCTATCTCAAAACTCAAAATTATTTTGATGCGATTGAAGCATTTCAAACCGCTCTTGATATTGATCCAGTCAAAGCACAAACAAGATATTTCTTGGGGTTAGCTTATTTTGGAATCGAAAATTACCATGATGCTATTTCTAATATTGAAATTGCCTTAGAAAATGGCTTTCAACCAAAAGTAGAAGCACTTCAACAATTAGCTGAAATTGCAATTTTGAATGAAGAATATGAAAAAGCGGTAGAATCTTATAAAGAAGTCTTAATTTACAAAAAAAGAAGTATCGATATTTACATTCGTCCAATTTGGCTCTTAATAGAAAAATTAAATCAGCCAGAAAAAGCCGTTGATTTAGCTTCGGAAGCTATAGAATTCTCACCTGACTCAGCTCTGGCCTACAATCTACTTGGCTGGGCGCAAACAGCTAATGGACAATATAAAAATGCTTATAAAAATTTTGAAAAAGCTATTGAACTTGATCCAAAATTAGCATCTATTTATTTAAATTTAGGCTGGTGGTATCAACTTCAAGAAGATTTCGGATCAGCTCAAAAAAATTACCTAAAAAGCTACGAACTGGATCCAAATGGCTCAGTCGGAAACTTAGCTGGAGAAAGATATAATGAAATAGCTACTTTAGAAAATAAAGATGAAAAATGAGCGAAACCTACATTTTTCATCTTTCATTTTTCATCTTTTATTATCAATTTTCTACCTTCATAAATATGCCTGCAATAATTCCCATTTTCCTCTTTGGCGCCATTATCGGTAGCCTTCTCAGTGTCATCATTCCTCGTCTGCATGACAATATTCCTGGAATTATCAAAGGACGTTCTCATTGTCCAGAATGTAAAACTAAACTTCGTGTTAAGGATTTGATTCCTCTTATAAGTTATTTTTTACTTAAAGGCAAATGCGCTAGTTGTTCAAAAACAATTTCCTGGTTTTATCCAGTAATTGAATGGTCAACTGCTTTATGTTTTGCTTTAAGCCTGCCACTTTTTCACAATCTAAATCTAAATCCAATCACTTTTGATTATCAAAGCTTGCTTTTTACAACTGATTTCTTTTTATTTATATTCTGGCTTTTTTGTTTAAGTTTATTGCTTTTCATTTTTTTTTACGATGCGAAATATTACTCCATTGATGATCGAATCATGATCCCTGGAATAATTTTGACATTAATTATTATTGCCCTTCTACCAGAACAAAATTTATTCCCAAGTTTAAAATCAGCAATTATCGGTGCTTTAATTCCATTTATATTCTTTGGAGGGCAAATCTTACTTTCAAAAGGACGCTGGCTTGGCTCTGGCGATCTTCGAATTGGAATTTTAATGGGATTAATTCTGGGCTTAGAAAAAATTCTGATAGCATTATTTCTAAGCTACATAATTGGTTCAATTTTTGGAATAATTATTGGATTACAAAAAGGCACTATCAAAGGCATTAAAATCCCTTTTGGACCATTCTTGGCCATAGGAACTTTCCTAGCTTTCTTTTTCGGAGAGCAAATAATTAATTGGTATTTAGAAATAATATTTTAACAAATTCAAACTTTTTTTAGAAATGATCAAATGTATTTAAATAAATATGGAGAAATTACATATCAATATTGGCAAGAAATATCAAAACATTTTTTAAATATACAATTAAATGAATTTATCATTATGCCTGATCATATGCATGGAATACTGAGAATAAA
>MFXJ01000080.1 GCA_001787465.1 Candidatus Peregrinibacteria bacterium RIFOXYB2_FULL_32_7
GATTTGAAGAAAATTTTAAAAGAAGTAAAAGAAAAGACAAAAAATTTAAAGGAAAATGTAAAAATCGCAGTTATGGGATGTGAAGTAAATGGTCCTGGAGAAGCGCGTGAAGCAGATTTTTGCATCACTGGAGCTAATGGAAAAGGAATAATTTTTCAAAATGGCAAAGTTGTAGCAGTGGTTGCGGAAGAAAAGATCGTGGAGAAATTGATGGAAATAATAGAGAAAGAAGCTCTTGAAAAAGATTTTAAAATCTCTTGAGCTACTTGGAAAAATTATGCTATAATGATCTTGTCATGATCGAAGAATCAATTTTTTATCAACTCCGCCAATTTTAATATCATAAATATCTTATTTTTGGCTTTTTCAATTCTTTTTTAATAAATTTTTATAACGGTTAAAAAATATGCGACTCTTTATTGCTATACCTATTCCTGATGATGTTCAGGAATATATTCGCGCAGTGCAAAATAAACTGCCGAAGAAGGGAATTTTTCTTAATAATCATTTTCATTTAACTCTGCAATTTTTGGGAGATTCTGCTTCAGAAGAACAATTGCAAAAAATTAAATCAGCTATTGCTATAACTTTTGAACAGTCTAGCCCTGATAAATATTTTTTATTTCAATTAAGGCCGCTCCAGACTTTTAAAAATAGATTCGGGCAAATAAGAGTAATTTGGACAGGACTCAAAATCTCTAAAATTTTACTGGAATTTCAGAAAAAATTAGAAAAGAATTTGGAAGCGGTAGGATTTAAAAATGAAAAAGTTTTTATTCCGCATTTGACATTAGCTAGAGTCAAATTGCCGCAAACTCAAATGTTAGAAAAAGATTTGCAAAATATTGTTATTGAAGAGAGAATTTTTGAAGTAAATGAAATGCATTTAATCCAAACTTTACTAAAACCAGAAGGAGCAACATATAAAGTTTTGGAAAAATATATGTGGGAAGAGGAGAAATAATTATGAATTGTTATGTGTTGTGAGTAATTTGTAATGAGTAATTTGTAATGAGTAATGAGTAATAATACATCTGCCTGAATCGGAATGGGTAGATTATGTGAAATATATTTTTCTAAAAAACGCAAAACCTACTTTTCTTTCCCAATTACTAATTACAAATTCCCAATTCCCAATTCCCAAATGGTATTAACTTACTCTCAACAATCAGCGATTGGCTCAGAAATCCCTAATTTTGTAGATTTGCCAGAAGTTTTTGGGGATAAATATTCTTTGTCTGATTTTGAGTCAGCTAAGATTTTGGTAGTAATTTTTATGTGTAATCATTGTCCTTATGTGCAAGCTGTTTTGGATCGAATAAATGCTTTAGCTGAGGATTTTATTTCTGAAAAGGTTCAGTTTATCGGTATTAATTCAAATGATGCTGAGAATTATCCAGATGATAGTTTTGAAAATATGAAAAAAGTTGCTGAAGAAAAAAAAATTAAATTTTTATATTTGTACGATGAAAGCCAGAAAGTTGCTAAAGATTTTGGCGCTGTTTGCACTCCGGATATTTTTGTTTATAAAAAAAATGCAGAAAATAAATGGATTTTAAAATATCAGGGTGCCATTGATGATAATTGGAAAGATTTTTCTGCTGTTTCCAAACATTACTTGAGGGACGCGATTTTTTTGCTTTTGCAGGATAAAGAAATTGATTTTGAGCAAAAAGCATCGATGGGATGCAGTATTAAATGGAAAAATTAGTCAATAGCTGGTAGCTTGTAATTGGTAGTGTTTTTGACTATTAATTAAAAATTAATGAAGATTGGTATTGATTGTCGGTTTTATTCTTCTAAGTTTACTGGAATCGGTAGATATACTTTTGAACTTGTCCGAAATTTATTGCAAATTGATAAAAAAAATCAGTATGTTCTATTTTTTAATAAAGAGAAATTTCAACAATTTAAAACTCCTAACGTTAAATCTGTTTTAGTGAATACAGAACATTATTCTCTAAAAGAACAATTAATTCTGCCAAAATTTCTTTATCAAGAAAAGCTGGACATTATGCATTTTACTCATTTTAATGCGCCGATTTTTTATAGAAAGCCTTGCGTTGTCACAATTCACGATTTAACTCCTTCTTTTTTCCCAGGTAAAAAATTTAATCAATGGCATTATAAATTTGCCTATAATTTAGTGTTGAAATCAATTATAAAAAGATCAAAGCAAATTATTTCAGTTTCAGAAAATACCAAAAAGGATATTTTGAAATTTTTTCCTTTTGCAAAAAATAAAATTGAGATGATTTATGAGTCAGTCGCGGAAGAATTTTTGAAAAACCCAGGTGAGAATTCACTGAAAAAAACAAAAGAAAAATTTAACTTAAAGCAGGATTTTTTATTATATACAGGCGTTTTCCGCAATCATAAAAATTTAGTTGGATTGATAGCCGCTTTTGGAAAATTGAAAAAAATCAAAAATTTTAATGGAAAACTTCTCATTACTGGTAAAGA
Source organism: Candidatus Peregrinibacteria bacterium RIFOXYB2_FULL_32_7 (assembly GCA_001787465.1). GTDB lineage: Bacteria > Patescibacteriota > Gracilibacteria > UBA1369 > GWF2-33-10 > OXYB2-FULL-32-7. The sequence continues at coordinate 2,464 of MFXJ01000080.1, forward strand.
AGATCCTTTTTATCCAGAAGTGAAAAATACGATCAAAAATTTGAATTTAGAAAAAGACGTGATTTTAACTGGGTTAATAGCTGAAGAAGATTTAATAAATTTGTATCATTTGGCAAAACTTTATGTTTTTCCGTCTTTTTATGAAGGTTTTGGGTTGCCGATATTAGAAGCATTTGCTACAAAAACACCTTTAATTTGCTCCAATTCTTCATGCTTGCCAGAAATTGCTGGGGACGGAAATGCGAAATTTTTTGATCCGTATAATATTGATGATTTGGCTGATAAAATTTTGCAAGTTTGGGATGATGAGAATTTACAAAAAAAGTTGATTAAAAATGGGCAAGAGCGATTAAAAGATTTTAGTTGGAGAAAAATGGCAAAAGAAACTTTGGCTTTGTATCAAAAAGTGGTTTCTTTAAATTATAAAAAAATATGATTAAATGAAATGATTTTTATTTGTATATTTTTTTAAAATTTGATAAACTAGATTCAGTTTTTAGTGTTTTTTTACTAAAAAATGAAATGAATTTTTTAAATTTTCAAAAAATCGTTAAAGATTATCCTATTTTTTCTATTCAGGATCTTAAATTGTTTTTTCCTGGTGAAAATCTTTACACTTTGCATACTCAAATTTCTGATTGGGCTAAACAAAATAAGATTATTAAAATTAAAAATGGATCTTATATCTTATCTGAAATTTATACTAAGCAAAAGGTATTGTCTGAATTAATCGCGGCTAAGCTTTATTCCCCGAGCTATATTTCTTTGGAATATGCCTTATCAATTTACGGAATTATTCCAGCCGCTGTTTTTACAATTACTTCTGTTACTACCAAAGCAACTAGAAATTTTTTTTCGCCAATTGGAAATTTTAAATATAGAAAAATTAAAGCAAAATGTTTTGAGGGTTTTGTTAGCAAAAAAGAAGCTAAACTTACGTATTATATTGCCATAGTTGAAAAAGCTTTAGTTGATTTTTTATACTTAAATAGAAATAAATTCAAAGCAGAATTCCAAACATGGCAAGACCTTCGTTTGCAGAATTTGCAAAGTATAAATTTTCAAAAGATTTATAAGTTTGCTAAAAATTTTGATAATCATAAATTATTAGAATTAACAATTAATTTAAAAAATTATGCAAAATCCAATTGATTTTATAAATACAGTCAAAAATTTGGAAAATGTTTCTCGCTTAAATATTTTACGTGAATATTTGCAAGTAATGATTTTGAAAATACTTTATCAAATCAAAAATAGCGAATATTTGCGTTTTGGTGGCGGTACTTGTTTAAGGATTTGTCATAATTTACCAAGATATTCGGAAGATTTAGATTTTTCATTAGATCAAAAAGCAGTGGATACGAAAAAAATAATGAATGAGCTTCAATTTGGCTTTAAAGAACAGAATGTTGATTTTGAATTATTTATTCCAGAAGCTATAGATAGAAAAATTGTAAAAAAATATTGGTTAAAATTCCCTAATCTTTTGCATGCTATAGGTTACTCGCCTCATAGAAGTCAGAAATTTTTTATAAAACTTGAAATTGATTCAAATCCGCCAAAAAAAGGAAAAGGAGAATTTTTTTATGTTGAAAAGTTTAATGAATATTTTCCGATTTTTAAAAGTGATTTACCGACATTATTTGCTGGCAAAATAGGTGCTGTTTGTGAAAGAGGTTATCATGCGATGCGAGATTTTTATGATTTGCTTTGGTATTTGAATAAAAAAATATTGCCAAATTACGAAGAATTGCAAGAAATAGGCATTAATATAAAAAATTCTCAAGAATTAATAAATTTATTGACTGAAAAAACAAAAGATATAAATGGAGACAAATTATTAAGTGATTTAGGTGAATTTTTAGAAAATTCTGTAGAAAAACAAATTTTAAAGAATTATCATCAGGTTTTTAACCAGGCAGGGAAGAGATTTTTGGAGGAAGGGTAGAGGAAATATGATTTATTGCCACATTTTCTCAAAAATTATTTTTTGAGTGTTAGTTAAAGCCTTGCTCCAGATCTCGGTAGCGCAAATATCATTGTCGCCATACGAAATCATATAGAATTTATCTTTGCAAATAATTATATCTGATTGGAAATAATCATTTTTTGGTAGAATTTTTATTTGATGATTATTTGAAGCAAAAAGTTTTTTGTATTCATAAGCATCTGGACAATCAACAAGCAATTCTTTTGCTGTTCCATTGTTTTTTTTAAGTGTTTCTGGGATTTTGAAGTGGTATTCAGGCATAATTTTTTTTACTAATTGCGGATTAAAAAATGCTAAAAAAATATTTTCTTTTAAAATTTCTTCATAAACTTTAGAAACAGCATTTTTCCCCTCAAAGAATTTAACTTTTGGAGTGATTGAAAGTTTATTTTCAAGCTTTTTTAACTCCGGTAGATTTTCAGAATAAAGGTCCATAGCATATTCTAATTGTTTTTGTTTAGCTTTTAGAATATCAGCGATAGCTTCAGCGGAAATGGCCTTAAAATATTTAATAAAATCTCTATCAAATTCTTCAACCAAGCCATTTCTTTTCAATTCTTCTAAATAAATATAAATTGAAGATCTTGGAATTGTTAAGTGTTTAGCGATTACTGATGCTGGTTGAGCACCAAGTTCAAGCATTTTTAAAAAAATTAACATTTCTTTTTCAGAAAGACCAAGTTGAATAAAGAGATTTTTCATGAGATTAAGAATAAGAAATTAATTATTTTTTATTTTGCCACTGCTGTCAGAAATTATCAACAGTAAATAAAATTGATTTAGAGCTAAAAAAGTCTATATTTTTAATATCTTTGTTGAAAATTATTGACAAAAATTAGATAAAATGATAAAATACGATCTTAAATTAACTAAAATTTAAAATTATGACTAATGAAATTCCTCAAGAAGTGGAAAAAAAATATTTACTCAAAACAACTTTTGGTCTTGAAGATAAATTAAATCAAGGTAAAGAAATTTCTCAAGCTTATCTCGATTTGGCTGATACAGAGATTCAATCATTTATAACGGCTAAATTTCCAGAGATACAATTAGATAAATTTATTGAAGCAAGAGTTAGAAACAAAGCAGGTAAATGTTATCTTACATTAAAAGGGGATGGGACTTTAGAAAGAAATGAAGAAGAGGCGGAAATTAGTATAGATGAATTTGTAATACAATCAGAAAAGGCAATAAAAGGTTCTATAGAAAAAGAGAGACATGAAATTCCGCTTGCAGATGGGCTTGTTTTAGAAATAGATATGTATCGTGGGAAACTAACAGGTTTATATATTGCTGAAGTGGAATTTAATCCAGATCAATTTTCCCCAGAACAGATTGATAAAATGGTCGAAAAAGCATTACCTCTTGCTGATGCGCAGGATGTTACTTCAGTTAAAGCATTTAAGAATAAAAATCTCGCAACTATTGGAAGTCTTACAGAATTATTACAGGAATTAGAAGCCGTTCAAGATGTAAGTAATGTAGTAAAAGGTTTTATTCATAGATTGTTACCAAAGCCAAATTTAAAAGAAATTGAAAAGAATTTAAAAAATTTCTCTCCAGAGCAAGCCGCAATAGAATTAAAAAGAATTTTACTTGAAAATGGTATAGAGGTTCAGAATGTTGAATGTACAGATGAAAAAGGAGAGAAAACATTTACTATTATTATTAATCCTAATAATCAAAGGAT
>MFXJ01000081.1 GCA_001787465.1 Candidatus Peregrinibacteria bacterium RIFOXYB2_FULL_32_7
ATAATTTATATAGATAAGGTCTCATAAAGTGTTCAGATTTGATTTTTCTGATTGAGTGAAATTGGAAGTGTAGCCCAGCTACAGTGAGAATTTCACGATTGAAGAAAATTCAAAGATGAATGCTTTATGTGCCTTAAATATGAAAATTATTTCGTTACGAGTCCTTAGCACTCCAAAACCTTTAGTGCTAAAGCAGTATAAAAAAGCTTCTCTTTTAAGTCAAGAGTTTTTTTAAAAAATTTTCATTTTTCCTTAAATTACACCGCATAAGCCTCCCTTCTGCTCTCTCTAATCGCATGAACTTCTACGACTCCAGCGTAATCCGTTTCGCTTTCAATTTTTCTGGCTATTTCATAACTTAATTTCTTAGCTTGCAAATCATCCATTTCTTCAGGATTAACAAAAACTCGCAATTTTCTGCCACTCTGGATCGCAAAAGCATTTTTTATACCATCAAAAGATTTCGCTAAGGTTTCAAATTCAGATAATCTCTTAATAAACATTTCAAGAGTATCTTTTTGCGCTCCAGGCCTATGATTAGAAATTTCATTAGCCGCCATGACAAGATAAGCTTCTGTTGTTTCTGGTTTTATATTTCCATGATGAGCGGCAACAGCATGAACAACTTCTTTGCTTAAACCAAATTTTTTCAAAATATCCGCTCCGATTTGGGAATGATTTCCTTTTATTTCATGATCAACCGCTTTTCCTAAATCATGCAAAAGTCCAGCTTTCTTAGCAATATCTGAATTCGCACCAATCGCTTCTGCCAATCCTTCGGCGATAAATGCTACTTCCATAGAATGTTTCAAGGCATTTTGCCCATAAGAACTTCTGAATTTCAAGCGTCCCAAAAGTTTAACTAAATTAGGAGGTAATCCACTAACGCCAGTATCAAAAACCGCTTTTTCTCCTAATTCTTTAATTAAAATTAAAGTGTCTTTTTTAATCTTATCAACAGTTTCTTCAATCTTAGCAGGATGGATACGTCCATCAGAAATCAATTGCTCCAAAGCAATCTTAGCCACATATCGCCTAATCGGATCAAAACAAGAAATAACAATCGAGCCTGGCGTATCATCAACAATCACATCAACACCAGTAATTCGTTCAAAAGCATTAATATTACGGCCTTCACGACCAATAATACGTCCCTTCAAATCATCACTTTCCAATTGAACCGTAGTCATTGTTGTTTCCGCGGCTACTTCAGCTGAGTATTTTTGAATTGTTTCTGCAAGAAGCAATCTCGCCTTATCATCAACTTCTTTTTTCATATCATTTTCTAATCTTTCAATATGTTTCAAAATTTCTTCTTTTGATTGCTCTTCCACTTTTTTAAATAAAATTTCACGAGCTGATTCTTTTGATAAATTAGAAATTTTCTCTAATTCTTCAGCTTGCTTGCTATGGATTTTTTCCACTTCCAATTTCACCTCTCTAACTTTAACAATTTTATTATCAAGTTCCTGTTTACTTTTATCAAGATCTTCAATTTTTTTCTCAACAACATCTTCCTTTTTCATAAGCCTTTCTTCCATTCGGCGAAGCTCATTATGTTTTTCCTGCTGTTCTGTTTGAGCTTGTTGGCGAATTTTAAAAGCCTCGCTTTGAGCATCAGATAAAATTTTGTGAGTAGTTTTTTGCGCTTTTTCAATTTCATCCTGATATTTATCGCGTTCTTTTTCAAATTTTTTCTTAAAAACAACTTTACTTAACAAAAACCCAGCAATAACACCTAAAATTATCCCTGGAACAAATAAATAAACAACTGTTGTGCTTCCCATTTCAAAAATTTTTTAAAAATTAAAATCTCGAATTCTTAAAATTTTTGAAAAAATGAATTGGAAGAGAAGATGCAGATATAGATTGAATTTTAATCCGAAGCGAATTAAACGAAATATAAATTTGGAAATAAAATATTAAAAAATTTTTATTTATAAAATTCAATCTAACCGTAAGAGACATTTACACCCTCTTCAACAAAACCTTCCTCCACCTTCATTTTTCATTTACCAATCTTAAATCTTCAAATAAAAAATTAAAAGAATCCGAAATGTTTTTATTAACGATCTTAATTTAACAAAAAAGAACTGATCTTGTCAAAGAAGAAAAGCTAAGAAAAATTAATTGACAAAAAAGAGAAAATGGCATTGAATATATTCTAAATTTAAATAAAACATTATGCCTGAAGAGAATCCTTTCGTAGCTGAAGCAGAACTTGACAAAGAACAGGCTAATGAGCTGATAATTGCCTTAAAACAAGCAGTAGAAGATTTAAAAATAGTTTTAGAAAAAATAACGGCTTTTTTTAAAGAACATTCTGAACTGAAAACAGAAAAAGGCATGCGGGATTTTTTAAATTCAAATAATGATAGTCATAAAATTATTGCACAGGAACTAATAAATTATATATGGGAATTTATAAATATCTGCAAAAGATTTATGGGCGAGACTGAAGAAAATAATTTAGTACAATCTATCTTTCATCATTTAGGCATAGCACCTGAGCTATTTGCTCATAATTTAGGCCATATAGCCATTACTTCTTTTTTAAGTCCTTTTCGCTATGGTTTCCTTATTAAGCCAAGAACTATGCCGAAAACAAAGATACACAAACTATCAATTAAAGCGCACGGCATTGAAGCTTTAATTAAAGAAACAATGTCTCACTTGCAATGCATTACAAGTGATATAGAAAGAGCGCTTGGAACTCATGAGGAATCTCAATCATGTAGCAATGTTGTAGATGCGATAATTACAACAGTCAGATCAAGATTACTATTTGAATTATTTGGAATAGATAAAGAAATCAAAGGCTTACCAACTGTTTTCACACCGCAATTTGGAGAGGACATATGTGTCCCTATACCAGAAGCAGAATTAATAAATCTTATATATTTTCTCACTTCAAATGCTACTAAAAGAATGGAGAAATTAAAAGAAGGACGAAAAGCAAAGGCCTCTGATTTAATATTAGAAGAAAAAATTTATGAAATTGAATATCAAGGGGAAAGATTTACTATTATTGAGATTTTTAATTCAGGAGCTAGTATTAACATAAATCAATTACATAAAAACCTTACAGAAGCAGAACTTAATCCGGCAAAATTAAATCAACTTTCAGAAAGAACTCAACAAATCATACAAACGGCTCAACAAGGCTCACGCCAAGTTGATTTAAGTCTAATTAATCCTGAAGAAATAATTTTTTTAGAAGGTTTCAGTCAAGATGGAAGCACAGGTCTCGGCTTAAATACAGCAAGAAGACTCATTATTACCAGACAAGGAGGAATAGCCATAAATAATGTTTATGGGGAAACGCCTCGACAAACAGGATTTTGCGTTACTTTGATTATCCCATCTGAAGGAAATAACTCAATAGATACAACCAGAGAACGCGCGATTTTAGAAATTGTAAAAGAATTGATTCAAAAAATGAAAAGTGGTACATATATTCTTCCTAAAATCGAAAGAAAAGCCGCTTAGAAATGTTGACAAATACTTATATAAAAATTAATAATTAAATCTTAACAATTTTTATCTTAAAAATTTTAAATAAAAATGACAAAAAAAGTTGATATAAATCGAATATTAGAAGCTCATGGATATAATACAACTGTACCTTCAAGATTTGAAAGAAAACCGTTATCATCTGGACGTGTGGACCAACAAAGAAAAAATATCAGAACAAAACTTGCCGTTCCAGTAGTTTCAACATCACCAGAAAGAAAAGATCCTACAAATAAATCAGCACCTAGAGAAGAAAAACAAATACCTAACAAAATTGAAAGATTTTTAATAAAAAATCTTTCTGCACCTCTAGATATCACGCAATTAACAGAACATTGGTCTAGCGGTGGTAATATTGTAGTTATACAAAAAGGACAAGAAGCTTTTAATGAACCCGCTGAAGATTGTCTTATATATCCAACAGATATTCGCCCTAGAACACCATGGGGTGGAAGGTGTGTTTATCATCTTTTTTTATCTAGTGATACAGAAGTCGCATTTGTTCCTACGGGAATGCAATGGCAACCACCAGTTGAACAAAAAGAAACGAAACCAGTAAAAACTCAAGCAGAAAAATCTGAAACGAAAATATATGAATTAGTAGATCATAGATTATCTGACGAACAGGTAGTTGAAATAAAGCAATGGCTAGATGATTATCCAAACGGAAATATAGATTTCTCTAGCAACAATCGTGGTTGGTCCACTGGATATCAAAATGCACAAATATCTAATGATAGAATAATAACAATACCAGGACTTTTTCCTCTTATCTTTAAGGAAAAGCTTATTACAAAAATGAAATTTAGAAAGATGAGATAGCAGGTTCTTCACCTATTCGCCCCCAATCCCCTTCCTTTTCCCAGAAAATCCTCTAAAATTGAATCATATCAATTTAATATATTTTTTATATGCCATCAAAACTTAAAAGATTTCTCTTCCTAACTTTTTTCATTTTTCATTTTTCATTTTTCATTTTCTTTTTAATTTCCTGCAAAAATAATGAAATTCAACAAGACATTAGCCAGAGCCTTCCCTCCTCTTTCATCAATGAAAAAATTACTACTGGAACTGATATAAATATCTATTTACCTGAGAAATTCGATCAAGAAACAACGACTGTCAAATTCGAACCTGAAATCGAAGGCAACGTACATAAATCAGAAAATAAAGAAATTTTAACTTTTGAGCCGACAAATATTCTTGAACCAGGAACTTTTTATGCTGGAATAATTTCAAATGAAACCAATAATCTTAAAACTGAATTCGAAATTGTGAATTTACCAAAAGTTATTGCCGCTTTCCCAAATGAAAATTCTGAAGCAAACGAAGATTCAAAAATCACCATCATCTTCAATCAGGCAATTGTTCCACTGACAACTTTGGATAAGATCGAAGAAGATCAAATTCCAATCGAAATTACACCTGAAACAAAAGGAAAATGGAAATGGATCGGAACTCGAACTTTGCAGTTTCAACCTGATGAGAATTTACAAAGATCTTCTAATTACACTATTAAATCAAAAGAAGGATTTAAAAGTTTTGAAGGAATTGCTATAGAAAATTTTGAACATAAATTCATCACTCGTCCACTTCGTTATGAAAATATTGATAGCGATATCCTAATATATAACAAACCTATTAATATTACCTTTAACCAGCCCGTAGATCTTGAAAAAACCAAAACGAATATAACTCTTACTAACCTCACTAATGATCAAAAAATTGATTTTAGCGCTGAATATTGGAAAGAAAATATCTGGAATCAAGAAAAAAACAAATTTGAAGAACAAGAAAATCAATCTATTATCTCCATCTATCAAAAAAAAGATAAATATGACCGTCCAAAATTATGGGATTTTACCAACGCTTATGAAGTCAAAATTACTCAAGCTGTTCCGCAGGAAGGAGATATTATTTTAAAAGAAGAAAAGCGAAACAAACTGACAGCAACGAATATTATTCAAGATATTTGGACAGAATCAGAAAGAGCAAATTATACAGCTCTTGATTTCTTTGATCCACAAGGCGCGATAAAAATTAAATTTTATGAAAATATTGAAATTTCAAAAAGTGATATTAAAAGTGAAAATTTAAAAAATATTAATTATGTTGAAATTTGTGATGAAACCAAAGAAATTATTTATAAAAATGGACAAGAAGAATGTGAAAAAATTCTTGATAAATCGCAAATACAATTAACTTTTGACTCAAATAAAATTAATAGAAACGATCAATTCGATTTAACGTTAGAAAAAATTGTCAATGCTGAAAATCTGCAAATCAATCCTGAAAAAATTGAATATAAAATTACTGCTATACCTGATTTAAAAATTTTTAAAATTGCGCAAAATGACCAAGCAAACGCAAGCTTAAATCAACTGACGATCTGCTCTTCAACGCCAATAAAAATTCCTGTTTTTAAATCTAATGACGAAAAGGAAATTGAAAAACTTGAAGATTATTTAAAAGTTAATTTAGATTTCAAATTCAGAAGTTGGGAGAATTCATATTTTACTGGAGAAGAAAACAACAAATCAGATTGCGATCCGCGTCAATTCGAAACGAATATATATTACAATTTAATTCCACAGGCAGATTATCAAATTGATCTGCATATCAAAGATGCTTTTGGACAGGAAACTGATTCAAAAGCCGTATTCCATACTGAA
>MFXJ01000082.1 GCA_001787465.1 Candidatus Peregrinibacteria bacterium RIFOXYB2_FULL_32_7
CATCAGGTAAATTCAAAGTGTCCATTACCTTTTTAATTCTGTCTCCGCCAAAAATCCTCATCACTTGATCGTCCATTGACACATAAAACTGACTGATCCCAGGATCTCCCTGACGACCAGCACGTCCCCTAAGCTGATTGTCTATTCGCCTGCTTTCATGACGTTCAGTGCCAATAATATATAATCCGCCTAAATCTTTAACGCCATCGCCTAGCTTAATATCAGTACCTCTACCAGCCATGTTAGTAGCAATTGTTACTGCATTTTTTTCACCAGCTTTAGCAATAATTTCCGCTTCTTTTTCATGATATTTTGCGTTCAAAACAGTATGAGAAATGCCAGCCTGTTTCAATAAATTACTTAATTTTTCTGATTTTTCTATAGAAATCGTGCCAATTAAAACCGGCTGTCCTTTTTCATTTATTTCTTTTACTTCTTTACAAACAGCATTGAATTTCGCTTTTTCATTTTTATAAATAGCATCATGCGAATCATCTCGTTTAACTGGCTTGTTTGTAGGAATAACAATCACTTCTAGTCCGTAAATTTTCGTAAACTCTTCAGCTTCTGTCAAAGCCGTTCCTGTCATACCGGCTAATCTTTTAAATAATCGAAAATAATTCTGAAAACTAATACTGGCTAGAGTTTTGCTTTCTCTTTTAATAGCTACGCCTTCTTTAGCTTCAATCGCTTGATGAAGACCACTTGAAAATCTTCTTCCCGGCATCAATCGGCCAGTAAATTCATCTACAATGATAATTTCATTATTATTAATCACATAATCAACATCTTTTTCATAAACACTTATAGCTTTTAAAGCTTGTTCAATGTGATTTACCTCTTGAAAGCCTTTTTCAGTATAAATATTTTCAACACCAAGAAATTTTTCCATTTTGGCTATACCTTCTTCAGTCAAAACCGCGGTTTTTTGTTTTTCATCAATATTATAATCTTCATTTTCTTTCAAATTTTTCACTAATCTCGCATAAGTCATATATTTGTCAGTTGAATCTTCTGCTGGAGCTGAAATAATAAGTGGCGTACGCGCCTCATCGATTAAAATTGAATCAACTTCATCAACAATCGCGTAATGAAGATATTTTTGCACAACATCGTCAATTCGAGTCGCCATATTATCGCGCAAATAATCAAATCCGAATTCATTATTTGTACCATAAGTAATATCGCAGGCATAAGCTTTTTCCTTTTCATCTGTTTTTTGGTGATTGTAAATTACACCAACAGTCAAACCAAGAAATTCATAAATACCCCTCATCCATTCAGAGTCTCGATGCGCTAAATAATCATTCACTGTAACAAGATAAGCCCCTTTACCGTTAAGCGCGTTTAAATATAAAGGCATGGTCGCAACCAAAGTTTTACCCTCACCAGTTTTCATTTCAGAAATTTTGCCTTGATGCAAAGCAATACCTCCAATTAACTGCACATCATAAGGAATCATATCCCAAATTTTATCATGCTCGCGCACTTTCCATGATCGACCTTGGAGCTTACGACAAGCATTTTTCACCAAAGCAAAAGCTTCTGGCAAAATACTATCTAAGCTTTCACCATCCTTAATTCTTTTTTTAAATTCCTCAGTTTTTTTAGGGAAATCTTCAAGTTTTAAAATTCTATCATACTCTTGCTCCAAAATATTGATTTTATCAACAAGAGGCTGTAGAGATCTAATATATTTCGCATTAGAATCACCGATAATTTTTGCAATAATTTCGCGAAGCAAACTATTTAAGTTTAAGATTTAAGTCTCTATTGAGAGCTTTTAGAGCTTAATCTTAAATCAAAAGAATTTCAATACGCAAAAAATTTGTCTAAAAGGTTTAGAAATGATATAATTTATTAATAACTTTATAATTTTAAAAAAATTTTATGACCAATTTTAAAACAGAAACAAATTTAGATTCAATTACTAACATTGAAGATCAAAAATTAGGAAATAGCTCATCTCCAATAGAACTAGCTTTAAATCAAGAAGTGGAGATTGCAAAAGAAAGCTTAGAAGAATGGATTGATAAAATAAAAATTCTAGATTCAAAAGGAGAAGACGTTGATATTGTTATGAATGGATTAAAGCTAAAACAAATTGCAAAAGAAATTAAAGGCATCTTAAAGAGAAATTTTGATAAAAATATTTCAGATGTTGAAGATATAAAAATTACTGTTGGAACTGGTTATATCAACATTCAAATAAGTTTAAATAATGGTGAAAAAATTGAATATCAAACAAAAACTTCAGGTAAAAGCATCAAGGCGAATATTTCAGATGTGATGACTAGTTTTAGCTATGCCGCAACAAAAAATCCGAGATTATTTTTAAAATGAATTTTTAAAATTTGCAATCCTTGAAATAAGCAAGTTTTTAGGAGTTACAATCCTTAAAATTGATAGATTTTTAGGAATTTATTTATAAAACAAAGTCTAAATAATTTTCTTGATTTATTTCTTTAAATTCATGTTCAGGATATTGTGCCACAAAATCTTTTGGAATTTTTGATTGTTTTGCTTGCCATTTAAACTCATAAGCAAATAATTTCCCTTCTCTTTCTTCAATAAAATCAATCTCCTTACCTTCCCAAGTACGCCAAAAATAATTATTAGCAAAAATACCTGTGTAACGCTGTTTTTTTAATCGCTCAATAATCAAAAAATTCTCCCAAAGCTGACCAATATCATTTCTAAGATTTAAATTATTAAAATTTGAAATAATACTGTTTCTAATACCTAAATCATAAAAATAATATTTGCTTTTTTTATGAATTTCTTTTCGTAAATTTCTAGAAAAACCTCGTAAATTAAACAAAATAAAAGATTGTTCCATTAAATCTAAATATCTAGCTACGGTTTTATAATCAATACCAAGTTGAGTTGCTAATTCATGATATGAGACTTCTGATCCAAGCTGGAAAGCAATAAGTCTTAGTAAATCAATGATAATTTTGGAATTTTTTACTTTTTCCAACTCAAAAATATCTTTAAAAAGATAAGAATTAGTAATCTCATTCAAAGCAATAATTTTTTGCTCTTTATCATCTTGGTTTAAAACAGCAGGATATGACCCAAAAACAAGAAATTCTGATAAATTTTCTCTTAACTCATGCCTACTAAAGTTTTTATATTGTTTATCATGAAGTTCAAGCTGAGCAATTGGATACATATCAAGCGTTCTTTTTCTACCCGTCAAAGGTTCACCAACTTGTCCAGATAATTCAAAAGAAGATGACCCGGTAACAATTACTTTTATCTTTGGGATATTATCAACAATAATTTTAAGCCCCATACCAATATTTGGAATTCGCTGAGCTTCATCAATCACAATCAATTCATACCCCTCACAATAATCAAAAATTCTTGAAAAATCCTGTGAACTCAAAGCTTCCTGTACTTTTATACTATCCCCAGAATCAAATTTATATTTATATTTTGTGCTATTAAGAAAATTTTTTAAAAGTGTAGTTTTTCCAACCTGGCGCGCTCCAAATATCACCAAAACTTTATTGGCTTCCAGGTATTTTTCTAAATTTTGATAATATCTTTTTATCATATCTTTACCTTACTCCAAATCCTTAAAATAAGCAAATTTTTAGGAGTTGCAATCCTTGAAATCGATAGATTTTTAGGAATTTACTGCTTTTCTTCGATCTTTTCCGACTTCATCAAGGGGAACAAAACGCAGTCTCTTAAATTATCTTGCTGTGTTAGTAATGTTACCAGCCTATCAAAACCTAAGCCCCAACCTGAAATTGGAGGGAGACCGTGTTCCATGGCGATTATATAATCATCATCTCCCTGCATTGCCTCTTCATCTCCATCTGCGCTGGCTTTGGCTTGTTCTTTAAATCTTTCCGCTTGATCAATTGGATCAACCAACTCTGAATAAGCTTTTACTATTTCCCAACCATTAACTACTAACTGGAATTGATCGACCATTTCAGGATTTTTATCATTAGTTCTAGCTAGTGGCTGAAGAGATTTCGGATAATTATAAAGAAAAATTGGTCCGATAATTTTTGGTCGCGAAACTTTTTTATATAAATTATCAACTAAAGTTGAATATCCCATATTTTCCATACCATAAATTTCAATTTTTTTCTTCTTTAATTCTGCCTTCAAAATCTTTACATCAATTATTTTTGTGATATCAATGCCACTATCTTTTTTTAAAAGTTCCACAAAATCAATTCTTTTCCAAGGAGTTGTAAAATCAACTTCGTTTAATTCGCCATCTTTATTTTTGATTTGCACTTTTTTTGAAAGTTCAGTTTTTTCAAATAAAAAATCAAACATTTTTTCTGTAAATCTCATATTATCTTCAAAATTCCAATAAGCGCAATAATGTTCAATATGGGTATGTTCAGGTAAATGAGAAGGATCAATGCCTTCATTGCGGAAAGCCTTGCCAATTTCAAAAACTTTTTCAAATCCGCCGCCGATCGCCACTTTCAAAGGCAATTCATGTGAAATTCGAAGCACTAAATCCAAATCATAAGCGTTATTACGAGTACAATAAGGGGTAGCGGCCGCTCCAGTTGCGTTTTGTTGCAAAGTCGGAGTTTCCACTTCAAAAAATCCTTCTTGCCAATAAAATTCTCTCAGCGCTTTAAGTAGATTTGACCTAAATTTAAATCTATCTAAAACTCCTTCATTCATAATCATATCAAGGTATCTTTGACGATATTTAGCTTCTTCATCAATTAAACCATGAAATTTTTCTGGTAGTGGTAATAAAGCTTTACCTAAAAAAGTCCATTTTTTTGCTAAAACTGTTTTTTCGCCATGTTTAGTAGTAAAAATTTCACCGGTAATGCCAATAAAATCTCCCATATCAATATTTTTTTCAATTAAATCAAAATCTTTTTCTCCAATATCTTGTTTAGTCAAAGCAACCTGTATTTTACCGCTTTCATCTTTTAAAATTGCAAACATAAGTTTCCCAAAAGATCTAAGCATTACAATTCTGCCAGCAACTGATACGTCTTTTACTCCATTATCTAAATTTTTTGCTAAAAAAGCTTGATGAGTTTTTACATATTTTTCTGGATACGGATGAATACCAGCCTTTTTTAAATTTTCCAATTTAGCAATCCGAATTTGACGAAGATCAGACACTTTGGAAATTTTAGATTAATAAAGCTATCCTTTTACGCTTATTATATCTTGAAATTTCTGTAATACAAGAAAAGCTTCGGATAAAACAAAAAGGATAAAACAAAAAAAATAACAGAAACGCATTCTTTCATTTTTACGCAAAAATCTCTCTCACTCCTTCTACAACCGGCCTTTCTTCGTGTTGAGTATCAATATCATAAAATCGCATTTGTTCTTTTTTGAACATTAACTCTACTCTGCCGGTAGAGCCATTACGATGTTTGCGGATAAATAAATCAGTAATGCCTTTTCTATCAGTATCTTCTTCATAATAATCTTCTCGATACATCATCAGCACAACATCAGCATCTTGTTCAATTGCTCCTGATTCTCTTAAATCACTTAATTGTGGGATCTTACTTGGTCGATTCTCAACCGCGCGCGATAATTGTGATAAGGCGATAATCGGAATATGTAATTCGCGCGCTAAAGCTTTTAGCGCTCTTGAGATTTCAGAAATTTCTTGAACTCGATTGCCACCATAACTACTAGTAGCACTAGACATTAATTGCAAATAATCAATAATTAGCATATCAAGTCCATGTTCCATCTGAAGTCGACGGGTTTTGGCTCGAAGCTCAGGAATTGAACCAGTTAAAGAATCATCAATAAATAATTTATAATTATTAAGTTCATCCATAACCTCACCGATTCTGCCAAAATCATCTTCAGTCAACTGTCCAGTTTTCATTTTCCATGAATCTACTTGAAGAAGATTACAAAACATTCTTTCCACTAATTGCTCTTTGGACATTTCAAGCGACATTAATCCAATAGTTTTACCAGCTTTCGCCGCATTCTGAGCCGCATTCAAAGCAAAAGCAGTCTTACCCATAGAAGGACGAGCCGCAATAATAACCAAATCTGAATTTTGGAATCCAGATAATATTCGATCTAAACCAGTAAAACCACTAGAGATCCCAAGATATT
>MFXJ01000083.1:0-5772 GCA_001787465.1 Candidatus Peregrinibacteria bacterium RIFOXYB2_FULL_32_7
TTGTCATCAATAGTTGCCATAATAACTATCTATTAGCATATTCATTTTTAAAATCATTTTAAACGGATTGAAACCCGACACTGAACACTCAAACAAGGAATTCGAACCCCATTCATCTTTAGTTCATTTAATTAAAATTTTAATTTTCTGTTTTAATTCCGGGATATCCTTTTTTCATATCGCTACCAGCTCCTTTTGGATCGTTTTCTTAAGTTTGGGATGCATACTCCTTAAAGTAACAATATCTACCGAAAGACCAATTTTATCTTCAATATAATTTGCAACTCTTGAAAGGTCGAGCAGTGTAAATCCATCTGGTGCTTCAATAGCGACGTCAATATCATTGTAGTTTTTTTTCTTTTTTGTAAAACTACCAAAAAGATATGCTTTTTTTATTCGATTTTTTGAAATTATTTTTTTGAGTATCTTTATGATTTCTTCCTTTTTCAATTCGTCCACCTAACTTATTTTCATTAGTGAATATTATATTTGTTTGCAACAACACTGAAATTCGATTTTGTTGTGGCCCGAACGCTATCAAAAACGAACTCTTACAAAAACGGGTTAAATATGGATAGTGGAAAAAGTGAGTTTAGTGATGTAAATACTGGACACAGAACACTGAACAAGAATTCGGGCCCACAGGAAGGGCAGAAGGCACATTTTAAACAGAAGCCAGAGGGCTTTGGTATAAAGGAATAAGCACACTTGCAGCTTTTTGTTTTTTCTGTGGTGATTCAAACTGCAATAAGTATCCGTTTGCAGATTCTGGCTTGATTTCACATAACAGTTGCTTCATCTCTTCCTTGCTAACTGCCCTATTAAAAAGTTTGGATAATTCTTCACTGGCATCAAGTATTTCGAGCCCGGCCAGTTTTCCATCATTAGTCATGTCGACCAGAATATGCTCAGTCAATTCTATTGTAATATCTGATTTTTTTATATCTATCTCTATTGCAATTGCATCAACTTCAGAATCGTAATGATATTTAATTTTCATGATATTACACTCTCTTTCTGTATTTATATATGTTCTTTTGTAAGGTTTTACTTGTTTTATATATGGTTATTAGGCGTATTTGTCCATCGATGGACAGGACATAAGTATCGAACCCTCTTTCGGGTGATCTATAATATATTTTGAATTTTCTATCGCCTGGACTTTCTGAGGGTTGCTCAACAACAAGATGGGGGACATTTTCATATAGATCTTTTTCAAATTTTTCTATTTTATCTGTATTATCACCGATTAACTGTCGCATTCTTGCTCTTTGGATAGAATGTTCCGTATAAATTATCCCGCGCTTTTTCTGTGTAAGTAGGGTTAGAAAAACATTTACGTCAATTACTTTTTCCATAATTCCACAATACTAATGCTCGTTGTTCGTATTTATATTTTTTCCTGCATCTTCCTCACCTTGTCAATGAAGTTATCATCATGATACTTAAAGTCTCCATATCGAATTGCTAAGAGATCAATTTTCCCAATATAATTGTTTGATTTGTATACTTGTTTTTGATTGTACAATAATTATCTTCTAATTTTGTTGCGGTTTTAATGGCAGTGCAATATCCTATCACTAAACCATTTTTGATATATTCATTTTGCGAATAATTTATCAATAGAAATGCTTTTTCATAAAGCATTATTGCTTCATCATATTTATCGTTTTTAAGTTTTATATCTGCCTTTGTTTGAAGCAAATTCCAAGATTGTTCAAAATATTGATTAGGTACCTGTTCAATCCATTTTTCAGCATTAGTATAATTACCAAGCATATAATATGCATCTGCCATACCATACTGTGCCGTTCTACAGTCCCAGTAAGGGGTTCTCATTGCATTTCTATAGTGTATTATTGCTTCTGAATAGTTTTTTTGTAGAAATAATACTTCTGCTTTTTTGATTTCTTGATCATCACAAAGCCCTTCATAAGTCGTTAGTGTTTTTGTATCGCCAGGATCATCGTTCATTCTAAGAATAGAAGAATTAATTTGATACGATCCATTACAATCTATTGCTGAAACCTTTATCGGTATGTTTACTGTTTGCCCAGGATCAATCTCTCCAATCATTACTTGATGTATGCATCCAGTACTTTCATTACACTGGATAAGACCAATGAAAGTTATACCTTCAGATGCCTTAATTACTGCCACCTTTCCCACCAAAGAAAAATCATATTCCATCATAGCAACAACATCATATTTTGGTTCATTGAAGTTGTTAACAATTTTTAAGTTATAAGAACTAGTCCATCCATCACAATTGATATTCTTGGATTCTGGAAAAATAAATAATCCCTTTTGTTTAGTGTCAGTATGTATGGTTATATTTTGATTTACTGTTGAATCCACAATTGTCTGTTGGACACTGGTATCCCCGCTTTGTGATTGAGAAGTAGTTGTTGTGCTTGTTTTTGTAGGGAATATGATAGGGATAACATACATGGAAATCAAAGTAACAATTGCTATCAGAATCACTATTCGATTGTATCGCCATCCTCCTTTTGGATATTTAAACCAATAGATCATGTAAAGTAGTGTAATTCATAAAATTTATACATGTTCCTGCATTTCTCTTATCCTTCTGATGAGTCGGTCATCATTGGCTTTGCTAAGGTTGGCATGTACCCTTGGCAAACGATACAATTAATAAGATAAATTTAGAGTAGTTATTATGGCTCGGGCAACAGTTCCAGCAATGGTATGCATCTTAGGGATTCTTTGGCCAGGCATTTTAATAATTCTTATGATGAACAATATACTCCCTGCAACTTTGCAAGGTAAGGCATTTGTTATATCTCTATTCCTACCTGCGATTTTGCTTCTTTTTTTAGCAGCTTTTCTTGCAACGAGAAAACTACAATTCAAAACAATAGATTATGCGAAGGTAATTCATTATGGAATGAGAATGCGCGGTATAAATGCATATATTACAACTGATTATGAGCCGATTCCAGGTATGATAACATACAACGGAACACCTGAGTTCATTACAAAAGACAAGAAAATAACTGCTGATGGTTCCATGTTATTTCATGTGATTGGCGGAAGTACCCTATTCACTATTTTATATGTTGTCGTGATGGCTGTAATGTTTTTATATAAATAAAAGTGCTCCATTTTTTGTGGTTCTTACATGATACCGAACACCCAAAACTGGAGACAAAAAATCAAAATCGGGCCTACGGCGACCTTAGCGGTCACCTACAGCGAAACAGAAAAGTTCTGTTTCGCTACTAGCAAACCATGCTGAGATAAAGCAACTGTTAAAAAGTCGCATTACTTTCATGGTTTGCTATAGTCCCTAAAGTCCTGAGTACAAGACCCAGAACTCTAAACTCAATACTTACGACTTTCGGGCCCACAGGGAAATTCATGCGTTGACAGTTTACCGTCCTCAGTTTCGCGTTTTGTGCTTCGCGAAACAGGGAACCCGGAACTGGAAACGCAATTTGAACCCTGGACAGCCGGATGACTCTTTCGAAAAGAAATAAGAGTCCGGTACTTATGGCAAAATGGTTATTGCTAATATATCCAAATTTCTACCAAGCTGAGCTATAGGCCCTTCGTAACATTAGTATACATATCCCCTTTTAAAAGTTTATTTCGGTCTGGTTTTTTGATTATATTTAAATATCTTCCTTTGTGGTATGGATGTGTAAAACCACACGTTTCAAAAAATAATTTAATACTATTCTGATCAGTAATTCGTATAACGTGACAATTAAGAACTTTAGTTATTTTGTTTATTTTTATCCCCTGTTTCTCTAAAATTTTTTTTATTTGTTTTATAACTTTTAAACTTTTCATTTTAAACTGAACAATTGCATAGTTTCGATAAGCCTTTGAGTGACCCGCGTATTGTTTCGAATACCTGCGATATACGCTTCCATCAGTGTTGAATATTCCGCGTACACATGCTAAAGTTAATTTTTCTGATATCTCTACTTCTTTGGGAATTTTAATTTTATTTCCTTTCACACCAACCGGAAGATTTAATTTGCAAAAGAATTGAAAAATCTCTTTTGAGCAAAGTACATAATTCATGCAATTATGGGATTTTCTATGATAAATATTTTTTGTTCCATTAAGGTATTTAGTAACTATCGGAATTATTCTATTTTGGTAATATGGGACATCATTTTTCCAGTTTCCGGTAAATAATGTTACATTTCTAATTCTTCCATTATTCATATAACTACTCATGCATCCATCTCCGATAAAGGCTCCAATCAATTCTGCTAACGCTTCATTTAATTCAACCATGAATAAATCGGTGCAAAGTCATTTATAAATAATAAGACGGACAGTTCATTTCCGTGAAAAATTTCAATTTTTTTTACCTAAAATTTAAATTTTGTCCACATCCAGAATGTGGAATTCCACACCTCTCTTCGGCATGTGGATATGTATATTTGCAGGAAGGTACATTAGTCCTACACCACAGCCTCCATCTACTTTTAAAACTAGTTTATTCTGATCTCCGATAAGTGCTTGCATGGTGGTTTGCCCTATTGCACCATAAGTGAATCCATGTCCAGTGTATGTTCCGTTTCCAGTTAATACTCTCTCAAAATCATGTGCAGTTTTTCCATTGTTTGCCGGTTCAAGATTATCTACGATATCGTGCATGGCACTTGCATTATTCATGACTATGGAAATAATGTATTCTGTGTTGGTTCCATTCCATTGCGGATGTTGGGTTACTTTTGCATAAAGGGTGGTTCTTGCAAGAAGATATGGGTCTTCATTGGAAGTAAAACTAGGATGTATTATCAATTGAAATTTTGAAACTTCCTGTTCTGATGAAAGCTGCTTAATTTCCTTACAAATTATAATTCCAATGTCACTATCAGGAACCATATGTATGACTGAAGCAGGAAGAGATATGCCTCCGTCAAACTGATTGGCTGTTTTCGGAAACGCATATATTCTTCCGTCCATACCAACCCAGATCGCTATCGAATCTAATCTTTTTAGTTTATTATCTTCTTTTGGACAAACGGGGGTTATTCCGGCTTTTAAAAGTTTTTCCTTTAGTTGTGCCCACATGCGTCCTGCGCCTGGTGTTATAAGTACATCACATGTGTGTTCCATTGCGAATTCTTTGATTCCCATAATCGATTCTGCTACATGTATGGCATCAGAAAAAAATTCTCTGAATACAACTATTGTTCGTCTTCCGCATTTTTCTTCCACAATCGGTTTAATTTTTCTAAGTGCAGGCATTATTTTTTCATCTATGCCTGCGGGAAATCCGTTTCCATTTTGTGAGTGCCAGGTCACAAACCTATACTTCATCATATATAATCATATATCACAACATATTTAAAAACCAGGATGCATAGGTCCGGCCCTGAGCGTTTTAAATCTATCCTCCCTAATCATCATTCAGTTCAGTATCAGTAATTTTTGATGTTTCTCAATACGGGTGGAATACCATGGACGTTGACAAGAATGAATTAAGAAAGGAATTCGCAAAAGACTGGGCAAAACATTACCAGCTCGAATCACTTGTTGAAAGGGGTTATGTGCGCAGGAAATGCGAAGGATGCAACCGCATGTTCTGGAGTATTGAAGAGCGCAAGCGTTGCGGAGATGCCGGATGCATTGGCTATCAGTTCATAGGTTCCACCCCTGTGAAAAAGAAGCTTGACTACATCGAAACCTGGAAAGCAATAGAAAAATATTTCACAAAACACGGTCATGGTTATGTAAAACCATATCCTACAGTTGCAAGATGGAGAAACGATTTATACTTTACAA
>MFXJ01000083.1:5894-6036 GCA_001787465.1 Candidatus Peregrinibacteria bacterium RIFOXYB2_FULL_32_7
GGCAGGCATTATACTAATTTCGTTATGGTTGGCCAGCATGCATTCAATACAAAGAAAACCGGTTCGTTCTACTGGAAGGATCAGGCTATTGAACACGATCTTAATTATCTGAAAGCACTGGGAATTCCTGAAAAGGAGATAA
>MFXJ01000084.1:0-3408 GCA_001787465.1 Candidatus Peregrinibacteria bacterium RIFOXYB2_FULL_32_7
ATATTGATCTTGTCGGGCTGGTGAATTATTAGTTATTTCTTTTTAAAGTATTTTCTCTTGCAAAAAGTTTTAAAAAGAATTAAATAATTTTGTTTATATTATTTTATTTTTTATTTTTTTATGAAATCAAAAGAGCCTCCCGGATCGTTTTTCAAGGATAAAACCATACTTATTATTAATGCAGGTTCAATTAAGAAACGTTTTATATATCAAAAAATTAAAAAATTAGAACTCAAAATAATTGTTTTAAATAAAAAGGAAGAAGGTTTTATTAAGCCTTATGTTGATCATTGGATTATAGCTGATACGGGGAATCATAATGAATGCGTCCAAGCGGTAAAAGAATTTATTAATACTCATCCTGAGATTGTTATTAGTGGTGTGATTACTTTTTGGGAAGATGACGTTCTGTTAACATCGAAAATTTTAGATAGGTTTAATTTTATTGGCATACCGTTAAGTGTTGCT
This sequence comes from Candidatus Peregrinibacteria bacterium RIFOXYB2_FULL_32_7, assembly GCA_001787465.1. Classification (GTDB taxonomy): domain Bacteria; phylum Patescibacteriota; class Gracilibacteria; order UBA1369; family GWF2-33-10; genus OXYB2-FULL-32-7. The sequence goes on from MFXJ01000084.1 coordinate 469, forward strand.
AAAAAAGCGCGAAATAAATTTTTATTTAGGGAGTTTTGTGAGCAAAATAATATTCCGGCGCCGAAACATGCTTACGTAAGATCTGAGGAAGATATTAAAAAAGTTATTGAGAATTTTAACTTTCCTTTGGTCATTAAGCCGGTTTTTGGTTCCAGTAGCGCTTATGTTATGAAAATTGAGAATGAAGAGGAACTTAAAAATAGTTATGAATATATTAAAAAATCCATATCTACCAATGTCGAATCAGCTTTGCATGATGGATTTGATCTTTTGGTTGAAGAATATATTGATGGGGATGAGGTTGATATTGATATTTTGATTCAAAATGGACGCATTAAATTTTGTGGAATTTCAGATAATACTAAGACAAAAGAGCCTTTTTTTATTGAAACTGATCGTTTAACTCCTTCGCAATTGCCGGAAAAAGATCAAGATGAATTGCTGGAAATGGCTGATTTTATTTTGGAAAAAATTGGGGTGCAAAATGGTTGTATTCATTTAGAAGCTAAATCAACCAAAAAAGGACCAGTGCCAATCGAGGTTAATTTGAGAATGGGAGGGGATGAAATTTATTCAAGCGTTAAAGCGGCTTGGAAGGTAGATTTAATTGAAAATGCTTTAAAAATCGCTTTAGGAATACACGTTGATAAATTTAAGAATTTGGAAGAGCCAAGAAAATATTTGATTGCTAGGACATTGTTGTCTGATTATTCAGGTGTTTTGATGAAGCTTAATATTGATGAACAACTTGAAAAATTAGATTATGTTGAGGATTTAGCGTTTTTTAAGAAAATAGGGGATTCGATTTTTGTTCCACCTGATGGGTATGAATATTTTGGATGGCTAATGGTCTCAGGCGATAATCATTTGGATGCGGAAGAAAATATGAATTCAGCCATGAAATATATTAATTATGAAATTGCGCGTTTCCATTCAGCATCTTCAATTGGAAAAACTTCAAGAAAGAATGGATTTTCATTTTCTGTTTTAAATAAATATCCTTTAGTCAGACAAAATGTGAAAATTGAAAAAATTAGGCAGATGAATATTAAAGATCAGCGTAATTTACATATTGGTATTGCTTGTAATAATTTTATGGAAGGAGCTGGTGAAATTGAAAAAACTTTAAATAATGTCGGATTAATAATTGAAAAAACTTTAAAAAAAATTGGTTATAATGTAACATTTTTTGATTTTAATAAAATTCCTGATGTTTTAAATGATTTACAAAAAAGTAATATTGATATGATTTTTAATGTTTGTGAAAGAATTAATGGATCTAGTTTGCTTGAACCGCATGCAACTGCTGTTTTTGATATCCTTCAAATTCCTTATACTGGTTCAAATTCTTTTACACTTGCGCTTTGTATTGATAAAATTAGAGTAAAAAAACTTTTAACATATCATCACGTTCCAACTCCAAAATGGGATTATGCTTATGATATGGATGATGAAATATCTTCTGATTTAATATATCCCTTAATAGTTAAACCTAGCAATACTGATGATTCAATCGGTGTAACAAATAATTCAGTTGTTTTAAATAAAAAACAATTACAACTTCAAATGGAAAAAGTAATTAAAGGACTTAATAGTCCAGCATTAGTTGAAGAATATATTGAAGGAGATGAATATGATGTCTCGATTTTGGGTAGTGAAGAAGATGACTTACGAGTGTTACCACTTTCAAGATCAATTTATGATAATTTACCAAAAGGTTATTGGCATATATTCCCATATGAAGCTAAATATGGGACTGGTGATCTTTATAAAAAAAACATTATTGTTCAAAGACCACCAAAAAACATTAGTAAAAAACTTGAAGCATTGATTTCTGAAATTGCTATGGATACATATAATATTTTAGGCTGTCATGATTACGGAAGGGTAGATGTAAAATTAGATAAGAATAACAATCCTTATGTTTTAGAATTAAATTCAAATCCTTCGATTAATATTGGGAATTGCGTTCCTGCAGTTGCAGAATTAACTGGAATGACTTATTCGGATTTTTTGGAAGAAATAATAAGTTTAGCAATAAAGAGATACAAAAATAGATCACCATATTATCATTTACAGACGAAGATAATTTAGGTAAATTTTTAATTTGTTTGGAATTTGGAGATTGGGATTTGGGATTTATATCGTTATTGCTCTTGCCTGCAAAATATATAGTTTCCTATTTTCATATCCCCATTCAATATCCATTTCTTTCTTATAGATTTTTTCAATTTTTAAAGCTGTTTTGGCGATTTCTAAAATTTGTAAATCTGATAATTTTTGTTTGTTTTGAAGATCTTTTTTTACTGTTTGAATTTTTGTTCCAGAGGTTTTTTGGTTTAAAATTATCATTTTTTCTTGAGAATTTATTTGTTTCTCAATGATTTTCAATAATTTTTTGTCAAAAATATATAAATCAGGTGTAATTTTTCCTGAAACTATTGCTTCTCCAAGTCCGTATCCGGCTTCGATTATAATTTGATTTGAGTTTTTTGAAACTGGGTGTTTGGTAAAACAGACTCCAGAAATTTTGGAATTAATCATTTGTTGAATAATTACTGAAATTTTTATTTTTTTCTGATCAATATTTTTACTTTGACAGTAATGTTTGATTCGATTGGAATTTATTGAATTAAAACATTCGGAAATTTTTTTTATTAAATTTTTTTCATCAACAAAAAGAAAAGTATCAAATTGTCCAGCAAAACTATTAGTTGATCCGTCTTCCAAATTTGCTGAACTTCTGACGGCAACATATTGGCAATTTAATTCTTGGAAAGCTTTGAGAATTTTTTTATTTTCGATTTTTTGAAATATGATAAAACCATTTGGGACTAGAAAATTATTTTTCCTTAATTTGATTAATGAAGATGCTTTACCGCCAATAAATTTGAATTGAGGTGCGATGATTTGATTGAAAAATTGTAGCATAAAAAGAGA
>MFXJ01000084.1:3422-6062 GCA_001787465.1 Candidatus Peregrinibacteria bacterium RIFOXYB2_FULL_32_7
TTCGATCACATTGTTGGCATTCGCCAACCCCGCGAATAGCAATTCGCGGCTACAAGGCGCCATTTAATTACATATCACGAATCACGACCTGCCCGACATAAATGTCATTCAGGCGGGCGAATCACGAACCACGAATCACGAATCACGAACCACGAACCACGAATTACGGACTATGCGATTGTATTCACTACCCCTTTATCAGCATCAACTTCGACTTTGTCTCCGTCTTTTAAGACTTTGGTAGCGTTTTTTGTGCCAATGATGCAGGGGATGTTTAGCTCTCTGGCAATTACTGCGGCATGACAGGTCAGGCCACCTTCGTTGGTTATGATGGCAACGCATTTTCTGATGGCGGCCATGAAATCAGGAGAAGTCATTGAAGTGACCAAGATATCGCCATGATTAACTTTGTAGATTTCTGTTGGGTTCATCAAAACTTTTACATGACCAATGGCTTTCCCATTGCAGGCAACTGCGCCTTTTAAAATAATTTCCTCATTGATTTGGCTTTGTGAACCAAGGATTTTTTGTTCTTCTTGTTTGGCCTTAGCTCCAAGATAAAATTTCCCCTCTTTTGCGTTTGATTCGAAAATTATTAAACAGTTTGTTTGCCTAGCTTTGAGATTTGATAGAAAGGTATTGCAATGCGTCTGTACGAGGATGTTTTCTATTTCGTAAGGGAAGGTGTAGCGCATGTCGTGAAGGGGAATTTTTGCCCTGTCGCCGATTTCTTTTAGTAACACTTCTAAATAATGCGCGAAAATCATGATCCATTTTTTTCTGAAATCTTGGAAATAAGTAAAATCATCTGAAATATTGATAGTTTCTATAGTTTCTTTATCTAATTTAAGTTCTTTGATCAGATTTTTCTTTCTATGATTTAAAGTTTCATCAAAATTTCTATTATGTTTTTGTGATTTCAGTCTTTTTTTAAGATCTAAAATTATTTCTTCTTCTTGTAAAATTCTAGTATCAAAATAATTGTTATAGATCCAAAAATAATTTTTTTGAAAAATTCTTACAGCTTTTCGCAGTTCTTGATTTTGAAAATTTTCTTTTTTATCTTTGGCTAATTTGAGAAGTTGTTCAAAATTCTCTTCAATTTCTTGGCTAAAAGATTTTTGCGTGATAGCCGTCAAGGTTGAAATTTCGCTTGGGCTTAAATAAGCAAGTTTTTCTTTTAAAATCTCTTCGCATCTGACAGACACAAGTTCGGTTGTCCAGAGAAGTGCATACCAATTTAAGTATGTTTCAAAAGCTTGATTATATAAATTCAGTAAATCTTTATTAGCTAGTTTTTGTAAATTTGTTTTTTCAATTTTTGTAAAAACTTTTTGTAAGTTTCTTGTCTCTGTTTGAATATCGTTTTCGTATTTAATTTTATTTTGCTTGTTTTTGTAAAAATCTATTAATTTTTGACCTTTTTCTGCCATTTCAGAGATTTTATTTCTCCAAAGAATATTATCACCAGTATATATCATCAAAGTAAGCGGCCAGCATACGCCAAAATATTTTTGCATTGGTTGCATTCCAGCTTTTGCTACCATGTAAAGGTGATGAATGGTTGAAGCTCGTTCCCAGTTGAACCATTGTTCTTTTGGTGCAATTGCTTTTATGAAATTTTTAAGTTCCTTGAAATAAGGAGCATCGGTATTGGCTTTATAAAATTTTTTATTTCCAGAAATGCGTTCTTTGAGAAAATTTATAGATTTAAGATTCTGAATTTGAATCGTTAATTGTCTCGGATTGGCTAGCAGTTTTTTTTGCAAATGTCCGAACTGGATTTCAATGTTTTCATTGGCTGTAAAAAATTCAAGTAGTTGGGAACGCGTTTTGGAAGAGAGAAGAGTGTAGAGGAGGGACATCTTTTAAATTTTAAATTTTGGATAAATTTTAACTCCCAGTTCTTTGCTGATTTTTTTTACTCTTTTGAAATATTCTTTATAAATTTTTGGATCTTTATTCTCTTTGTAATATTGCGCAGTACCTTCGTATAAAGAACAATCATAAATATCAGCGTCTTTGATTAGTTCTATATATGGATTGTTCGTATAAATTTGTTTTTCGCTATGATGGGCTATCGCTTGGCAGATTAAATCTATTTCTTTGTTGGTAAATTTCTTAGTACTTTTAAGAATTTTTTTTGCGATTTCAGCTCCTAATTTGGCATGATTTGTGTATTTTCCTGTGTCTATTGCGTAAATATCATGAAGTGCGGCAATAATTTCGGTAAATTCAAGGTTTAAGTCTCTTTTGAGAGCAAGAATTTTTGAAATTTGAATACAAGTATTATCGTGTTTGAGTTCCCAAATTTTTGAATTTTCTCGATCCTTATCTTTGATTTTAGAATTTAAGATTCGTTCAATGACTAGTTTCTGAATCAACTCAGATCGAGATAAATTAGCACCCTTGAAGTGATGATAGCTCATAGGGAATGAAAAATGAAAGTTTCGCTTACGCGAATTTTAAATTCTATACTATTTACATATGAATTATATGTATATAGTATAGAAATATTATTTTGGAGTCAAGGGAAATTAAATGGATTAAGCGGAAAATGGTTTAGAAAATAAAAATTAATTTGCAATGAACTGAATCCTCCCTGCCCCTCCTTTTTATGTTATTATTTCAAAAACATAT
>MFXJ01000084.1:6080-6250 GCA_001787465.1 Candidatus Peregrinibacteria bacterium RIFOXYB2_FULL_32_7
GATAAAAGAATTTTTCTGACATTCCCTCCTTTATTTTTAAAAATTAATTTATTTAGATAATCAAAGATGAATTTAGAACTGAAAATGTAAAAGGAGGGGCAGGGAGGATTTTTTTAATCTTTTAAATTTCTTCTTCTATCCTCTCGATAATAATTGGTGGATCTAGATTT
>MFXJ01000084.1:6394-7338 GCA_001787465.1 Candidatus Peregrinibacteria bacterium RIFOXYB2_FULL_32_7
CCATCAGCTTGAAGGAAAGGACGGATTTCTTCATCAATAAAAACTTTTAACATTTCGAATAATTCTTTGTTTGAAAGCTGATTTTTAGATTTTTTAGTCATAATAAAATTTTTATAATATTTCTATTTTTTTCTTTTCTGTTTTATATATAAAATATAAGCGTAAATAAAGGATAATAACGCCGATAATAAAAAATACTTTCATTATTGGCAAATTAAATATAATTATTTCAATAATAACTGTTATTAAACCAAGTATACTTAAAAAAATGCTAAAAAACCATATTTTTTTATGCTTTGTTCGTTCTGGTAATGTGCTTTTGAATAATGATTCATTGGCAATTGTGAATAAATAGATAATGATCAGTGAGGTATAAGGCAGTAATTTGCGTATTAGTGGATGTAAGGGGGAAATGTTGAAAGTTAAATATTTAATGATAAAAGGATGCGCGAGCCAAAGGCTGAATAAAAGTATAAATCCTAAACTGATAAAAATTGTTTTGTAGGGAGTGATTTTTTCTATTTTTTTGATGCCTGGTATGCCTGAAATAGCTTCAAATATTTCGCGTAAATCAGTGATATCGCTTATTTTTGCATATATATCGGCCTTAAAAATATCACCGTTTTTCTCATAGATAGTTTTACCTTTTAACATAGAGATATCGATATTAATGCGTTTGAAAATCTCTAATATGTCTTTAAATATACCTACGCGATTGTCTCCGGTAACTTCTATACCAATGGCATAATCATTTGATTTTGGATTATATACTTTTTTTAAAAGTTCATTTGGAGAGATTTTACCTTCTCCTATTGCTAATAATAAATCATCTAAAGTTTTTTGCTCCGCAAGTTCTAAAAGCTTTTTAATTAAGTAGCTAGGGGTGCTTTCTAGAGTCGTTGTTTTCATTAAATATATTTCTTTTTCTAGTCTTTTCCTTCCCA
>MFXJ01000085.1 GCA_001787465.1 Candidatus Peregrinibacteria bacterium RIFOXYB2_FULL_32_7
TAACACCATCTTTTAATCCGAAACGAATTTCTATAATTTTTCTTTCTCTTGGAGTCAAATATTGCAACATCTCTTTGATATACTCTTTTAAAAGCCTTAAATGTGTTTCGTCACCAGGACCATTACCAGGATCTTCTATGAAATCACATAATTTACTGTCCTCTTCTGAACCAACGGGCGCTTCTAAAGAAATGATATCTTGCGATATTTTCATAATATGACGCACTTTCTTCTCGTCCATATCCATTTCAGCCGCTAATTCTGCAATTTGAGGTTCGCGTCCAAGTTCTTGAACTAATTGACGATGGCTATGGGTTAATTTATTGATTGTTTCGACCATATGTACTGGAATTCGAATTGTTCTCGCTTGGTCAGCGATGGCTCGAGTAATCGCTTGACGAATCCACCATGTTGCATATGTAGAAAATTTAAATCCTCTATCTGGATCAAATTTTTCAACTGCGCGAAAAAGACCGATATTACCTTCCTGAATTAAATCTAAGAATGACAACCCTCGACCAACATATTTCTTTACGATGCTAACTACTAAACGTAAATTTGCTTCAGCTAATCTTCTCTTTGCCGCTTGATCTCCTTGGCGAATCCTTCTAGCAAGAGCAGTTTCTTCTTTGGCAGTCAAAAGTGGTACTTCACCAATTTCAACAAGATATAACCTAATAGAATCAGAAGAGATTTCACTTAAATTTATTCCATTTGCATTTTCGCCTTTATCTCTCTTCTTTTTACTTTTTTCTTTTTTTTGAGATTTATCTGAGGCCGAAACTTTTTCTAAAATATCAGTTTTCTTATTATCCCAAATTAATGAAGCTCTTTCACTAGAATCTATAACTTCAATACCTAAATTATCAAGCAAATCATATAATTGATCGATTTTTTCTATATCTTCTTCGTCAAAATCTTCAGCTGGAAAAGCTTCCATAATTTCATTTTGCGTAACAAAACGCTGAGAAATCCCTTTTTTGATTAAATCCCTAGCCTTTACAGGAAACTTTGCCAATACTTCTTCGGGCGGAAGCGTAATAAATTTCCGAGTCTTTTTAGCCATATAAATTTTAAGATTTTTAAATTTTGAATCTAGTAGCGCACAATTTTACAATAATTACCAAGCTCTTCAATAGAAGAGAAATCTTTATTCTGTTTAAAATTTAAACGTTTTTTAGAATTGGCTCTATCTTGCAATTTAGAAATTGCTTTTTTAAAAATTTGTTCTTTTTCAGACTGCGTAAAGCTACTATCTGAAAGTTTAAGCTGTATTATTTTTAAATATTGATTTTGTTCTCTATCTAAAAAAGAAAATTTAGAAATTTCATGGACGAAAGCTCCAGAATTATAGTACTCTATTATTTTGTTGTAAATCCCTTTTAAATGTTCTTCTAAATCTAAATCAGGATTTTCTTTTATAACATCAATAAAAGATTCTAAATTTAGAGCTAAAATATCATCGAAACCTAATATATATTCTAGTGCTTCCATATTAGCTCTTCTTTTTAACGAGTTATCTTCAGTCTCCTCTTTTTTTTGCGGATTTTGTTGTAATTTCTTTTTTGAAACCAAAAAATTGTCTACTTTACCGCTTAAATGTTTTTTATCCATATTTAAAATTAAAACTGCTTTACCAATATATACATCTTTTTCCCAATCATCTTTTACGCCTGAAATAAGCGATATAATTATTTTTTGAGCTTTTTTATTATCATCTAAAGAATTCAAATCGTAATCTTTTTTTATTTTATCTAAATAAAAATTGATATAAGGAATTTTATTTTTTATTAAATCAACAAACTCAGAAGGATTTGAAATCGCATAATCTCCTGGATCTTTAGCATCTCTAACTTGAACAATAAAAATATTGCAATCTAAATTTTGAGCAATTTCCACTGCTCGAAAAGTAGCCTCTTGACCAGCGGAATCAGTATCAAAACAAAAAACAAAATTATTAGTAAAACGTTTCAAAAATTTAATTTGATATTCGGAAATCGCTGTTCCTGAACTAGCAACAACATTTTTAACGCCAGCCTGATAACTAGCAATGACATCCATATATCCTTCAACTAAAACAACTTCATCTTTTGTTTTTATCTCATCTTTAGCTAAATTAAAACCATATAAAACTTTACTTTTATGATAAATTTCAGTTTCCGGAGAATTTAAGTATTTTGGCTCTTGATCTTTTTTTAACGCCCGGCCTCCGAAAGCCACTATTTTATTTTGCGAATCTTTGATCGGAAACATGAGCCGACATCGAAATTTATCGTAAATATTCAAACCTTCCGTATCTTTCGAATTAATCAAGCCTGTAGAAATAATATCTTTTTTTTGAAAATTTTTCTTTAATAAAAAATTATAACTATCTTCAAAAGAATCAGGTGCAAAACCAAGTAAAAATTTTTTTATATGTTCATCTTGAACGCCACGTTTTTTTACATAATGCAAAACTTTTTTCCCAGCTTCGGTATTCCAAAGTTGATCAACATAAAATTTATTAATTTCCTCATGAATTTCAGATAAAATCTCTTTTTTTTCTTTTGTTTGACTAAAATTCGCCGATGGTTTACTGAAATCAGTACTAGCAACATCAATTCCAGCCTTCTCAGCCAAAATATTTATCGCTTCTTTAAAATCACAATGTTCAATCTCCTGCACAAAATTAAAAATATCTCCACCTTTCTGACATCCAAAACACCAAGCGATTTGTCTCTCTTTCGATACCATAAAACTAGGCGTTTTTTCCTGATGAAAAGGGCAAAGTCCCTTAAAATTACGTCCAGCAGGCTTTAAAACAACATACTGAGCCACAAGCTGTTCAATAGAAATCCGAGATTTGATCTCTTCAGTTAAATCCATAACTTAAATTATTATTTTCATTTGTTCCTCAACCATTAAACTCTCTACAATATCATTAAATTCTCCATTCATAATCGCCGGTAAGTTGCTCCAATTTCTATGAATTCTGTGATCCGTCACGCGATCTTGAGGAAAATTATACGTACGAATCTTATCGCTTCTGTCTCCGTGTCCAATTGAAGCTAAACGCGTTTCTCCGAGTTCTTTTTGCCTTTTTTCTTCTTCAATCGCAAACAGACGCGCTCTTAAAACTGACATTGCTTTATGTTTATTTTTCAATTGAGATTTTTCATCTTGGCAGATAACCACCAAACCGCTTGGAATATGAGTAATGCGCACAGCTGAATCAGTAGTATTTACCGATTGTCCGCCATGTCCGCCTGCTCGAAAAACATCTATCCTTAAATCATTTTCATCAATTTTAATTTCCACTTCTTCAACTTCAGGCATAACTACAACTGAAATAGCTGAAGTATGAACTCGACCCTGGTTTTCAGTAATAGGAATTCTTTGCACACGATGAACGCCTGATTCATATTTCATTAAACCATAAGCTCCATCTCCAATTACCCTAAAAATTAACTCTTTAATTCCGTGATCGCCTTCAGTTTTTGCAATAATTTCTGTCTGAAAATTTTTATTAGCAAGAAATCGTAAATATGCTCTGCTTAATTCTTCCGCAAAAAGATTGGATTCATCACCTCCAGTACCTGGACGTATTTCAATAATACAATTTTTTATATCATTTGGATCCTTTGGCGAAAGTTCTATTTTTAAAGCTGATTCAAGTTCTTTTTTCTTATCTTTACCTTCAGTTAATTCAATTTTTGCTAAATCCAGCATATCTTTATCTTTTTCTGTTCTTGAAATTTCCTCAGCATCTTTAATTTGAATTTCAATTTTTTTTAAAGCTTGAAATAGTTCAACTATTTTTTGAATCTCTTTCCTCTTTTTCATTAATTCTGCATATTTTTTTTGATTAGAAATAATTTCAGGATCACAAATTTGGCTTTCAATTTCTTCAAATTCTTTTTCAATTTTCTGGAGTTTTTCTAACATAAATAAAAAGAGAAAAATCTAAGATGTTAAATCATTTTTTTCAGCTTAAATACAATCAGCATAACAAAAACTAAAAGTGCCATACCGCCTAAGATCCACCAAACCACTACCATTTGACTGGCAAAAGGAAGACTTACGTTCATTCCATAAAAACCAGTTATCAAAGTCAACGGAAGCATTGTTACTGAAAATGCCGTTAAAATCGTAATGGTATTATTTGTTTTATGTGTCAAAACTGACTCGTTTGTATCTTGCAAAAATCCTACTAATTCTCTTAATTCTTCCAAATTATTCCAAATTTTCTCCATATCATCCACCACATCATCAAAATAATTCTCCAAATCCTTACCTGATAATTTTTTCGTTTTATGCTCTAATGATGCCATTACTGTCCTTTGTGGACCAATTAAACGCCGAAAAATATTGATGTTTTTTTTAGCAAGAAGAATATCTTTCAACATGTCTTTTTGTTCACTTACTTCATCAAAGACATCTTTTTCAATACCATTTAAAAATTTTTCAACACTATCTAAAATCGGAAAACAATTTTCGAATATTCGCGCCACAATTTCATACAAAAGATATCCTGTACCGTTGGACATACTTTCTTTTTTATTTTTCAAAATCTTAAGTTCATTCATAAAATCCTCAATTAACTTATTATCTCCTTTATGAAGCGTGATTAAATAATTTCTGCCGACAAAAAGATGCATTTCAGATACTTTAATTACTTTTGTTTTTTTATCATAAATTGGAAAATGAATAACAATAAAAATATATTTATCATAATCATCAATTTTACTTCTCTGATCTTCAGAAAGTAAATCTTCCAAATCAAGTTCATGAAATTTATATTTATCGCCTAAATGTTTAATAAATTCATCGTCAGGATCTTGAACATCGTTCCAGTAAATATTTTTGTATTTTACTTTTCTTTCAATATTCATGTGATGAAAATTTTAACTAAATGAACCGTTACGAAGCTTAATTTTTTATTTAGAAAGAGTCAAATTAAAAAAAAATTAATGCCCCGCCTTGCCAGAAATAAGTTAAAATTGTAACATACGCAAGGAAATTAATAAAAATCTGCAAATGAATTATCGGCACATCATTGCAACCGCTTGGCATATTACACAGGGGAATAAGCGTATTATAAAATGGTATGCGTTTATACCAGCTATGATTGCAACGGGACTAGGGATACTTGAGGTTTTATATCAAATAATGGCTTTTAAGAAGTCTGGTGTTTTTTCTGGTGAACACGGCGAAAGTTTTGCTTATGATCTTGTTAAATTCGCCGGTAGTTTTTTTGAGAATCACCATTCAGCAAGTTTTATAATTATTCCTTTTATAATTATAATAATTTTTTTAGAAATTTTATTTCCTCCTTTTGCAAAAGCCGCCAGCATTCAATTGATTGCTAGAATATATAATGGACAAAAAATATTACTTCGAGATGGAGTAAAATATGGTGTTGATTCGTTTTTTAGAATGCTTGGATATGCCGCCGCAATTAAATTTTGCAGTTTTATATTAATCTTTTCAATTTTTGCGTTTGTCGTTAGGAGCACAAACGTAAATGTATTAAAAATATTAATAATACCATTTCTTATTGTCCTTTTTATAACTTGGATAATTGGCATTCTTCTCACCTACACTCAATATTTTATAGTCATAGACAACTTAAAAGTAGCAAAATCTATGTGGAGTAGTGTGAAAATGGTTCTTTATTATTGGGAACATACGTTACTACTTATAGTATTAATGATATTTATCGGAGCTAGAATTATCTTAAATGCCATATTCGTACTAGCAATTCCTGCTATTATTATAGTATCAACAACTTATTTAGCCGCAATTACAGCTGAAAGAATAGGATTAATTATCGGATGTATTTTAGGTGGCATATCTTTTATATTTGCCTCATATATAAATGCTGTTGCTGATGTTTGGGCAATGGGAGTTTGGGTAATAACTTTTCTCAAATTAAGCAATGAAAAAGAAAAAGGCGCTAGAGATGTGGACATGGAAAATTTACCTACAGAAGAAGAAATCCTAAAAGCAAATTTTGATCCAAATTTAATAGAATTAACAGGCGAAGAAAAGTGATTCATTATACATAACTCATAACCTATTCTTCATT
>MFXJ01000086.1 GCA_001787465.1 Candidatus Peregrinibacteria bacterium RIFOXYB2_FULL_32_7
AACCTATTCTTCATTCTCAATTACTAAGTACCAAATCCCCAACTTGCCAGTCTGCGATGAAACGAAGACGGGTTACCAATTACCAATTACCAATTCCTAAATTATTTCTTATCTTTTATCCTATTTATGTTCATCACCATCTATGGCATTAATAATATTGGAAAAACTACTCATGCTCAAAAAATCGTAAAACGTTTGCAAAAAGAAGGATTTAAGGCGGTTTACATTAAATATCCTATTTACGACATAAAACCGACTGGATCTCTTTTAAATCAAATTTTACGCTCCAATAGCCAACAAAAAATATCTGAAGAAGAATTACAACTATGGTTCACTTTAAATAGACATCAATTTGAACCAACTTTAAAAAAGTATTTAAAAGAAAAAAAAATTATCATAGCAGAAGATTATATAGGAACAGGTTTAGCCTGGGGATCTGCAAAAGGAGCGGATCTAAATTGGCTAGAAAATTTAAATAAAAATTTAATCAAAGAAGATCTGTCTATATATTTAAAAGGAGAAAGATCAATTTCAGCTAAAGAAAAAAACCATATTCACGAACAAAATGATCATTTAATAGAAAAATGCTTAAAACAATATGAATTTCTAGCAAAACAATATAATTGGCATGTGATTGATGCCGGATCAGAAAAAAATAGAGATGAAACTCAAGAAAAAATTTGGAAATATATATTAAAAATTTTAAAAAAATAACTAAAATGAGAACTCCAACAACAATCTGTGAAGCAGAAGGCGCGTTAACAACAAACAAATTTTTAACAAAAAAAGAGATTTTAGCAAGAATCAATGAAACAAGAGCGGGAGTAATGGATTCCCCCGCTTCCGGAAGACATTTAGAGAGCGACAGTTAGATGTGTTATGGCTACTTAAACTTGTTGAAATATTACATACTAGTAGAAGTGGTGTAGTGGGTTTATTTTTTGATGATAAAAAACTATATAGAGCCTCCGGAAATACTACGCCTGAATATAGATTTCCTTAGAACATATCTAGGAATAAATTTTTATTTAAAAAAAGCGCTATGATTGTTTTCATAACGCTTTTTTATATTTACAAAACTCCTCCCTTAATCCAAAATTATTGAATAGCCTCTAAAGGTTCGGCTAATTCTGGCGCTTTCATTATAAATGGATTAACTTTTGCAACCTCTATTAATATTTTTGCCATTTCCGCTTTTGTAGCATATGAATTTGGCGCAAATAATCCTTTTGCTCTTCCATTTAACGGAATTAATTCTTCCATAAATCCTATTAAATCTTTTGACCAACCAGTAACGTCTTTAAATTTATCAACAATATATTCTCCTCCATCAAACAAATGTGCTCCTCTCGCAGACATAGCTACCAATTCGTCTCTTGTTACAAAATCTGAATATCGAGAAAGTTCGCTATTGCCATCAATTATATCAGCCCTGTATGCGCTATAAACTACAGATCTAATCCATGCCAAATCTGGACTATCAAGTGAAGTGCTAGCGACAATATCCATAAATAATGGTCCAGTCCTTCTGACTTGATTGGTTATATCATAACCATTCATTATCAACGTAACTTTCATAACAGCCAACCTTGTAGCATAATTATCTGGTTGAAATTCAGCATAGCCAACAGAATTTCCACCTTCTTTTGTTTCTCCGCTAATTGCATATTGATTTAAACGGTTTTTATATGATTTTAAAAGATTTATATAATCTTCACCCCAATGTTCAGCTATATCTATAAATCTAAAATTATCTCTTGGTTCATATCTAAGTCTTCCGCTATTATATAAAGTCCTTCGCACTTTCTGCGCTGTATCTCCTTCTTCTTGGTCATCTTTAGTTGTATCTTTAATTATATCTTCAATTATATCTTCATCAGTTTCTTCAGCATATTTTTCCGGATGTAATAATTTATCTAATAAATCATAATCAGCTCCACTTCCACCAGTATGTCTAGGATTAGAAACAGAAGATGTACCAGATCCACTTAAATTCAAAATTGCTGAATCTAAAGTAGCTAAACTACTTGCCGTCAAAATGCCTTGATAGCTGATCGCCGTAGTTGGAGTGAATACTAATGTTAACGAGCAAACACTATTAACTCCTAATTCTCGTCCTAAACAAGAATTATTTGCTGAACTAATTGTAAATACACTATTATTTATATTTAATTCAGGTGTAGCTGAAATATCGCCTGTATTTTTTATCTCTATAACTTTTTCTGCAAATGAATTTATTAAAACTGATCCAAAGTACAATTCAGTAATTTGAGAAGCATTGCTATAAAATGTAAAAACTGCGTGTCCGCCAACTTCTCCATCTTTATTACAAGGATCTGTATCTCTTATAAATTCATCCAAACTAATAACTCCATCATTATCAGGATCTAAATCAGAATCAATAACATATGGATCTAAACAATTATTTGCTTCTTCGTAATAATTTGGCAAAATATCCCCATCTAAATCATCATCACAAGCATCTCCAAAAGAATCTCCATCCAAATTTAATTGATTAAGATTGGCAACACTCGGACAATTATCGTTTTCATTTAAAACTCCATCATCATCGCTATCATTATCAACTGTTCCTCCTCCATCACAGACGTCCCCTATCCCATCATTATCACTATCTAATTGATCATGATTTTGCACATCAGGACAATTATCTTCCGCATCCAATATCCCATCACCGTCATAATCATTTTCACAAGCATCACCTATGCCATCTAAATCTGTATCGTTCTGATCTGGATTAATAACTAATGGACAATTATCAATAACATCCGTAATTCCATCTCCATCCACATCATTCTCGCAAGCATCCCCTATTCCATCATTATCACTGTCTAATTGATCTGAATTAGCAATAAGAACGCAATTATCTTCCGTATCTAAAACCCCATCATCATCGCTATCGTTATCAATTGTTCCTCCTTCATCGCAAGCATCCCCTATTCCATCATTATCACTATCTAACTGATCAAAATTAGCAATACTTGGACAGTTATCATTATTATTTAAAACTCCATCATCATCACTATCATTATCAACTGTTCCTCCTCCATTATAGGTGCAAGGATCAGTACCTGAATTGTATTCAGCTAGACTAACAACTCCATCATTATCAGGATCTAAATTCGAATCAACAACATATTGATCTAAACAGACATATCCAACTTCATATATATTTATTAAACCATCACCATCTAAATCTAGGTCGCAAGCATCACCTTCTCCGTCTGAATCAGTATCAATTTGATCTGTATTTGCTAAATCAACGCAATTATCCAAATTATCCAAAATCCCATCTCCGTCAAAATCTCCTTCAAGCGTTCCTGTCTCACAAGCATCACCCTGACCATCATTATCAAAATCCAATTGATCAGGATTATAAATTATCTGACAATTATCTGTAGCATCATTTATTCCATCTGAATCGACATCAGGGAATCCATCTATATCACAACCATCACCAATTCCGTCACCATCATAATCTTCTTGTCCAGGATTCATATATGCCAAACAATTATCTATATCATCTGATATGCCATCTCCATCATTATCATTTGCAACAAGAGGACATCCAACTCCATTAACCTCATCACTACCAAAAGTAGGATCTTGACAATGATCAATTGAATTAGGAACAGAGTCTCCATCTAAATCCATATCGCAGATATCTCCTAATCCGTCTAAATCGGTATCTATTTGTAAAGAATTTTCTATTTCCAAGCAATTATCTATATTATCAGTTACGCCATCAGAATCCGTATCTTTTTCTTCTGCCAAACATCCTATACCATCAACTGCCTCCCCTTCTTGCAAAGGTCTTGTTGTTGAACAATGATCAATAGAATTAGGAACAGAGTCTCCATCAATATCTATATCGCAAATATCTCCCTGTTCATCATTATCAAAATTAGCTTGATCTTCATTAATATCATTAACACAATTATCTATATAATCAGCTACTCCATCAAAATCAGCATCTTCGCAAACATAAAGATCGTAAATGACATTAACTCCCCTAGCTTCCAAAGTTACAATGTCAGAACAAGCCGCAGTATCTCTTAGTGGATTACTACTAATGTCTAATATATCATTTTCAGCAATATTTAAATTATCAACAAGAGCTTGAAGATCATTAATACTATTAAATTGAAGATAAATATCTTGTAATTTTTCAAGATTAGAAAGAGCAGAAATATCTTGAATATTATAATTATAACTGACATCAAGAATTTCAAGATTTAAAAAATTTCCAATCGAGCTAATATCAGAGATTTGATTATTAGCTAAATAAAAATCTCTTAAATTTGTAAAACTTATAAATTCATTTATGTTTTTTATTACATTATTGCTTAAATCAAGAATTTCAAGAGAACTCAACGATGAAATAGCGCTAATATTTTCAATTTCATTCGATGATAAATTTAAATTCTTAATATTTGTACTAAAATTTAAAAGCGCAGTTAAATTAGAAAGATGATTATTGCTTAAATTAAGTGTTTCAAGAAGACTTAAATTAGAAAAATTATCAATCAAATATATATCATTATAATCCAAATACAATTCTTTCAAATTAATTAAATTAGAAACAGTATTTATATTTGTTAAGCCATTACGACTTAACTTTAATATTTCTAGACTTAAAAGATTTTGCAATGGACTAATATCGCTTAACTTATTATTAATTAAATAAAGCTGTTTTAAATTAACAAGATTTGAAAGAGAACTGAGATTATCTATCGCATTATTATCTAAATTTAAGATCTCCAAATTAATAAGATCTCCAATTGAATCAACATTTATCAAGCCGTTTGATATTAAATATAACTCATGAAGATTCTCAAAACGATAAAGCGCATCTATATTACTTAAAGAATTATATGATAAATCAAATACTGAAAGAGAATTCAAATTTAAAAGTCCATCAACATTTTCAACTTTATTAGATCCAACATAAAGCTTACTCAAATTCTGAAGACCAGATAAAGAAGAAAGATTTGAAACCTCATTATTAGCTAAAGATAATATTTTAAGATTTGTAAGATTAGAAAGCGCGGTTAAATCTATAATATTATTATAAGGCAAATATAACTCCTCAAGATTCGTAGCATATTCAAGGCCTGTTAGATCTGTAATCTCAGGCAAGTTTGCATATTCTAAAGAGCTTAAAAAAGTTAAACTTTCTAAATCAGTATTATAAATTGGACCATTGGCTTTACCAATCGCATCACGCACAATTTGCTCAAGGGTAAAATCATTAAATTCAACAATTTCCAAACCAGTACCGAAAAGTTGTATTTGATCTGTGGCTCCATTGCTATCAACCAACTCCAAAATAGCATTCTCAAAACGTCCTGACTGCGTAGGTCTAAACAGCACTTGAATATTAGAAGATAAATTTACTCCTGAAGAAACTTCAATAGTTGCTGATCTAGATTCCTCAAGCGTACCTTCATAATCATATATTCTAATATTATCCGTATTAAATGAACTAAAATTTAGTAAATCAAAAAGATACATTTCTCCATTTTCCCCTATCAATCTAACATTAAACGTAACCGGATTAGCGGCAACAATATTAATTAAAGTATTAACATTTACAGAAGCGGCTTTACTACCATTTAAAGTCATTTCTCCAAAATCAATTACGTCTGTATCTTCCATTAAAATGCCATCTGCCGTAACCGTACCAAAATTAAATTGATCAGATAAATAACTATCTGCTCTCAAGCTTTTATATGTAAAAACGCCTGTAATAAAAAGAACCGCCATAATAACCCCTAAAACTGACTTAATGTGGGTTTGTTTAAAAAGCTTTTGAACAATGAGTTGAATTCTATTCATATAAATATATGTAAAAAACTAAAGGAAGCTACCATAACAGAGTAGATTTATTTTTGCAAGTCTTTTTTCCGAAAAACCAAAAAAACATATTAACCGAAGAATAAGAAGTATAGGAGGTTAATTCCAATTCGACCTAATATTCTCAAGTACAACTGGTAAATTTTTGATTG
>MFXJ01000087.1:0-6011 GCA_001787465.1 Candidatus Peregrinibacteria bacterium RIFOXYB2_FULL_32_7
TAAATATTCTTCATTTGGTTTTAGATTCCTAAAATTCGAAACGAAAAGATAATTTTTAACACCATAATATTTTTTTTGATTAATTTGTAAGAAATTTATGTGATTAATATTTCCAGAGAATTTGGAATTGGTCGATAAGTCACCAAAATAGATTGTACTTTCATCCGATTTGCTACATTTTACAATAATTACTGCAGTAGGAACTACTGCTTCAAAGACATCTTCCCCAAGATTTAGTAAAACTTTAATATCGAAATTTAGCAAAAATTCTCTAAGATCTTTATATCTGGGTTGTAGTAAAAATGTGTTTGGTACAATGTATGTTAAAACACCCCCTTTTCTTATAAGGTCAGATAAAGACTTGTCCATAAAAATTTTGTATATGTCCTTAAACGCCTTTGTTGTTTTCGGATATACTTTTTCAAAAATTTTGGTATATCTGTCAATTGTTGCCCCATAAGGTGGATTCGCAATTACCACATCAAATCCTGGATTCTCTCGCTGGAATACTTCCGAGAAATATAATTTCCACAAAAAGAATGGCTTTGATTTATTCTTCCTGTATTGTGCTAATTTACTTATGGCTTCGTGATTTCCTTGTTCTTTAAGTGTTTCTTCTATCAGTTCCCATTCTAATTCGTCTATCTCTGACTTTAGTGACTTCTTTTTATCATTATCAAACTCGTTGAAAAATTGCTGTTGTAGGTTTTTGATTCTGTTTAGCTTAAGTTGCGACCGTTTGATCTTGATCTCTCCGGCTTCATCTAAGGTCAATGATATGCAAGTTTCTTTTGGTTTTTCTAATAATTTAGCCTTCTGTTTTTCCAGCTTGGATATCTGTTTTTTTAGCTCTTTGATATCCCCTTTCTTTTTCCCAGTTACCACCTCTCCAATATTAATATTCAGATCCTTGATCTCTAAATTTATTCGGTTTAATTCTGGGCGATTATCTTTTGCCATTATTCCAAGAAGTTTATCATCAAAGAGTTTAACTCCCTCAAATTCCTCAAGCAAACTATTTCCGCACATTATCTTATGGTCTAAATTAGGAAGTGGTTTTATATTTGTTATATCAGTCTCATCAACAATAAGAGAAAGCCAAAATCTTAGTTTGCAGATCTCAACTGCAGATGGCATTATATCAACACCATATAGACAATTTTCAACAGTTTCTCTCTTCAAATCATAAATTTTTCTTTCTTCTACATAAAATATTGATAGAATTGAACGAGCTCGAACTATTTCATTCATCATACCGACTGGAAAAGCCCCGGAACCAACTGCAGGATCAACGACCTTTATCTCTTTGAGAAGCTTGTCTAATAGCGCATAATTCTTCTCTATTGAGTCAGGGAGTAAATATCTTGAATCTATATCGAATGTTTTGCCATGATACTTTTTCTTTTGCTCTTGAGCTCTTATAGTTTGGTCGAGAGCAAAATCACCAAGATTAATAAATTTCTCTAAATCTTTTCTTTGAATATTGGAATTTGTTTCTAAATAATTAATCAAACTTTGCTGACACATGTAATGAACGATTTCCCTAGGGGTATAAAACGCACCCTTTGATTTTCTGTCATTTACTTCGAGCAAATTCTCAAATACCTTTCCAAGCATCTCCGGATCTACAGCAACCTCTTTTTCGAGAGGCTCATCCTCCTTTACTGTAAAATTATATTCATCAAAAGTGTCTAGTATATCTCCAAAAATTTCGTTCTCTATGAATATGTTTGTTTCGATCCAATCATAATCATTTATTGCTTCGAACAAACCACCATTCAAGAATGGGATTTTACAGTTAAATCGGTCGTAATAATCATTTGGTCTCTTAATTGCAATAGCTTGATAGAATAATGGCTCTAGGATATCATTAAAGAAATTAGTATATGGAACTAGTGGCATTTCTCCCTTTCTTGGATGCCCGAATAACCTTCTCATAAAGTTTTTTGGACCAGTACCCCACGGTAAAAATCTTCCATCTAGTGCCTTCTGAACTCCAAGCCAACCTTTCTTTTGTAGGAAATATAAGAAGACAATTTGCCCTAAAAGTTTCTTTGCGAATTCAACAGTATCAACATTCTTGTCTTCAAACTCTTCTTTTACGTGTTTATCTTTATCGACAATTGCGTCGAGAGATTCTTTTAGTCTGAAGAATAAATCTTTATAGCGATTGAAGAATTCCTTAGTTACATTCTCAATACTAAATGCAAGTTCAATTTCATCAACGGACGGCGGGTGTTCATCATTTAATACTAAATGTAAGAACTGATTTCTACATGTATGATTAGGTTCATTCTTTCCAACTAGATAACTATATCTTTTTGCAGGAGTTAGATCAGTCTCTGCTTTAACTTTACCATCTTCAGCTTTAATAAGATTATACTCCATTTTGACAAATGAGAACCTCCAATCATCTGTTTCATCATAGAACGCAACAAGTGCGGCATCATTTTCAAATTTACCCAGCCATTTAGCAACGAAGTTACGCTGCATGGTTCTTGCACGTTCTTTTGAAGATTCTCGTGTTAATTTTACCGCCAGAATTTCAATTACTCTATTGTTATTTTCATATCTACCTAGTTTTTCCACTTTGGTTATATAATCCCTGAATTCTTTAGGAATAAATTGGGAGCAATCTTTTATCTCCAACTGTACGTTCTTGAAGAGTTCTTTTGCAAAGGCTAGGAATCGTCTTACTTCGAATTCTTTGTTGAATGCGTCATTGAGTAGCTGTTCTGCCTGTTGTTTGTTCATTTTATCAACATCTCAGATAAAATTATTTCTTTAGGACCTGCAATGTTTCCTGCAATTCCGGCATACGTATCCTGGAAATATTCAGAACCAATAGGAATAATTGATTTTAAGCTCGCTAAAATTTTGAGAGGGTTGATCTCGTTTTTAATTTTAGTCATCATACGCTTCATTGCTGATTTGGGCAACGCACCTTCTTTTAAGAGATTCAGTACTGACTGCAAATAATCTTCATCGTCATCAGTTAATCCTTGTGGTTTGCTTAATAATGCTTTTATTCTCTTCTTAATTTGAGTTTCGTAGCCTCTGTTACTACCCTCAGTATACTCTCCCCCTTCATTCATAAAGAAATGATCAAATTCTTTTTTATTTTCTTCAAGATACTTATAAAATTCAGGTGTTAATTTTTCCTTTGTATCATTCTTGTCTGCTTTTATGATTTTCACTGCATGCTCGAAATCGATTTCGTTAATTGAACTTCCGTCATGGAGGTATGTTTTTCTCAATTTTCCTTTTTTAAAGAAGGTTATGACTCCTTTTTGTTCCGATTTCTTCGCGGTTCTTGCCTTCTTAGGTAGTCGCTTTATCTTTTCAAAAAGTGCTTTGTCGTGGTCCCTTATTTCCCTTAATTTCAACAACCATTCTAATTCTGGATCATCTCTAGCATCTTCACCCATAATTGTTTCTCTGGAACTTAATCTTCTAAATAACTCATGAGATTTTATATCTTCATCTGTCAGTAGTTTAGCATCATTTCCAAGCATCTCGATAAATGCTTGGATTTTTATTTCTGCCAACTCGGTGAGGCTTATCTCCTTATTGATAGGTCCAGCAGGGAAAAAATTGTATGTGTAGATTTCATTGAATGGAAGATTTTTAGCGACTCTATTAATACGACCAACTCTTTGCATCATTCTTATGGGATTCCAAGGAAGATCATAGTTGATAACGACATTAGATCTGTTTAAGTTTACTCCCTCAGAAAGGATTTCGGTCGTTACAAGTATTTTTACATCGTTCTTCTTACTTTTTGCTGCAGGATCAAAATTATCTATAATTCTATGTCTAATTATTTCAGGAGACTGACTGGAATAAGCAATCACTTCATTATCAAATAAAGGGCACAACCTGTCTGCTAGATATTCTGCAGTCTCTTTTGATTCAGTGAATACAATAAGTTTGTTCTGAACCAATGTTGAATCATTTTTGAGCTGTTTAACGAATTCCTCTAATTTCGGATCACTAGTTACATCGACCCACATTTCTTTTATTTGAGTAAGGATTTTAAGGTCGTCCATTAATTCATATCTAAAATCTGAATTAAATTTATCTATTTCAATTTTCTTTGCTTTGTCTCCTTCTATTAGTTTATCCACTGCGTCTATTTCATTATCTTCTAATAGTTCGAAGACTTTTGAAGTATATCTCTCACTGACATACACATATCCTTTGTCATACTCTTCAATAAATCGTTTATATGAGTAAATAAATCTGTCAATAGATTGTCTAAATGCAAAAAAACTGCTTTCTAGTCTCTTCAATAGAAGGATTTTCATCCATTTACCCATATTTTTCTGAGGAGTTTGCTGGTTTTTAGGAAGCTCTTCTTTTAAGTAAAGTAATGGCGTATAACGAGAGTACTTGAATCTACTAATAACTAACTCTAATGTCTTATTGAAAATAGAATCAACCTTATCGGAGAAGTGATACAAAACAGATTTTGGTTCCCTAACATTTGGAAACTTAAATTTTTGCTTTTCGAGATCTTTTTTGTAATATTTATCGATAATAGTTCTTGTTCTCCTAACCATTAAATATTGTAAAACATTTTCCCTGATATCCTCTGCATTTTCTTTCACAATTCTCAGGTATTCTTCTTTATCCTTTTGTCTATTCAATCCATCTAACTTGTTTTGCATTCGCTTGAAATATTTTTCAAGATCTCTGACTTTAGGATTTGGTAAAGTGGATTTATGTGCATTCTGAAATAGTTTTATTTGAGATAAAATATCAATAGGCGTATTGTTAAGAGGCGTCGCACTTACTAATATCACCCTCTTTCCTCTACAAATCTTATAGAGTGTTTCATACATTTGAGTTGATTCTGTCCTAAATCTGTGTGCTTCATCGATGATTACATTCTTGAATTTTTCAGTACCCCTGCTAAGTACTTGATCGAGTTTCCCTATGGATTCGAATTCTGCTCTACGGATTCCGAAATCGTAGAATACATTACGCCAAGAGCCAGGATTATTCTTGTCTAATAGTACTGGTGGAGCTAGAACTAATGTGCCGCCATCGAGTTGTTGAGCAAGCATCGTCGCAATGAATGTTTTTCCAAGACCCACAACGTCAGAGATGAAAACTCCCCCATACTCTTCAAGTTTCTGTTTTGCATCTCTAACAGCATCTTTTTGATATTCTAAATCCATGAAATTATCAGGCTTGTAATCGTTTTCAATATCTTGCTGGTCTAGCTGAATCTTTTCTTTTAGATATTCATAAAGGAATTTTAAGAAAAGTTCATATGGAGTTATCTCATCATTTAACCATGTTTTCTCCTTGATAGTCTCGACATACTTTTCTGAAACATCTACTGCATTAGACCATAGCTCATTAAATTTATTCAGAGAGAAATCATAATCAGACCTGTTTTTTAATTCGACATTGAACTCTAGATTTTCTTTTAGACCAGATTTTGTAAAATTGCTTGAGCCCGTAATGACCCTCCCAACATCTCTATCACCTTCCTTAAAGCTCATTATATACAATTTAGCATGAATTGTATCAGCCGGATATGCTCGTATTTCTAATTTTCCATTTCTTAGCCAATCAATAAATTTTCTGATTCCTTCTTCGACTTCATGAACATCAGCAGAATCATTGAGTTCTTTTACAACTTCTTCTGAGAACATCTCCTTTGTTTCTTTATGGGAAAACGTTGCGAGAGATGTCTGTCTTTTTGATTCTTGGATCAAATCAAATGTCTTTTTATCAGTACTGATACCTATCAAGATTCTTATTTTTTCAGTGCTTTCCAAGGATTTGTACATGCTATGAAATCCACTAGTATAAAAATAACCAACCAAACAATCAAAATATCTCGTGTCTTTGATTAGTGCGGTGAATCTATTAAGCAAACTTTCCCCTTTTTCATTTGTTATGAAAGTTAAATCCGTAGTCATTCTAACCCCTCATCTTAACGCCCATCCTTCCCGCGTTTGTAATCTCAACTTATCAATTTCACTTTAACTCTTTTA
>MFXJ01000087.1:6068-7163 GCA_001787465.1 Candidatus Peregrinibacteria bacterium RIFOXYB2_FULL_32_7
CCTTTTCTGGGACTTTTACAGTGACCTTTTCTGGGACCTTTACAATTCGCCTATAGAAAATGATTCTGAATCCAGTCTTCATTTTCTTGAATTCGACTTTCACATCATTCTCCTTGCACTCTTCATATATTCTTTTCAATCCAGAGCCCCAGCGTTCAATATCCTTTGTACGATAAAGTGCTTCTGCAATAAGCGGGTTTCTTGGAACTGAAGGTTCATTCTTGAAAATATAATCTTCTGGTTCCAGATTCTCAGGGAAAGTTCCAGGATTGTCTATTTCTATCCTGTCCTTGTAGATTGCAATGTAATTGGTTTGGGGCGAATAATAATCTCGATGACAAAGAGAATTGATAAGTGCTTCCCTTAGAGCATCTATCGGTATTTCAGGTATCTCTTCACGTTCAAGTTTTCCGAATTTCACGCGCCACATGATATGTTTTTTTACATATTCCTCGCATGTTTTCAGTAATTGGAAGATATTCTGGCCTTCAAACTGCTGGATATCAAGAAAAGTGAGTTTCTCGGTTCCGGCAAAAACCGCTGCCTGAACCTTAACCTGATTCTTTGAGGAAAACAAAACCTGCGCAATCCTGAGTACTTTTTCGTTTTTGATCATGCCGAGTTTTGTCAGAGTTATCCTGACATCCTGAAAACCAAAATCCATCCTGCCTGCAATATTGGCTTTCTTTACGAATTGCTTTACTGCACGAACATCAATATCGTCAAGAATGCATTCTGAAACCTGTTTGTCCCATTGCATGTTCTCCTTGTTTTTTGTAAGAATCAATTTTTCAATTTCAGAGATGGCCAATTGCCGGTCTTCGTCACCAACACGCATATATGCACGTCCAAATGCAAAATACGGAGGTTTTTCACCTGAAAAAGAAATCAATATACAATTACTGTTCTCAATATTCACTTTTTCTATTTTTGGATATATCTTTGGTTCTATTCCTTCAGATATTGCTTGTGAAACATCACGAATGGTCTTTTCACTTACCTGTTGACCAACTACGGTTCCGTCGTTCCTGATTCCGAAATAAAGTTCTCCTTGGCTATGCTTATTGAGTATTGCAGCAATTGAAATGACTGCCT
>MFXJ01000088.1 GCA_001787465.1 Candidatus Peregrinibacteria bacterium RIFOXYB2_FULL_32_7
ATGTCAGTTCAATTCCATCCTGAAGCGTCCCCAGGACCAACCGATACCGAATATCTTTTTGATGAATTTGCGAAAATGCTATGAAATATCATTTCATCTTGATCTACCTTATTTGTCTCGTTTCAAACTTGCTTTTGCTTCGCGAATAATTTTTGATAATTTATGAATATCATCGTAAAAATCCGGACTTTGAGGATCAAGCACAAAAACTTGATTAAATATTTCATATAAAAGAAATTCTAAATGAGCAACGTTAATTTTCCCAAACGCATTAGGTCTTAAAGCGACTTGTAATTGTTTGGCTTGCCGTTTTAACTCAAAGTCATAGTCGCTTTTAGAATTAACCATTTTTTGATTTAATACTTGCAATTTTTGTGCTAACTCTTGAATTTGTTTATTTAGTTTTTTAATTTCTTCATCTTTATCACTAACTTGACCTTCTAATTCCACAATCCGCGCTTTACTTTCATCGTATATAGCATTATGACATCCCTCCCTACAAGCTCCCGTTATAGCAAGCAAAATCGCCATCCCATAAGCACAATACGGAGAAGTTAAAACCGATCTTTGCCTAGATACATCATTATCTTTTTTTGTTTCATTTTGCATAAAAATCTAAAATTAAATAACCTACCTTCGTATCTAACGGAATAGTAACATGAATAAGGCAAAAAGTCAATTTAATCCATCAACCATTATATCATTTCTTCAAACTAATTTTCACTTGATCCAATATATACACATATGTATCAATAAAATGAATATGAATATAAAAAAAGAAATTTCTCAAATTTTTCACAACACACTTTTCATATATTCAACAAATAATAAAACTCTTTTAGTGTCGCGCTTATTAAAGAGAAAATCTTCAAAATCGAATGCTAATTTAGAAAAATCCAAACTTTTTGATTTTTCTAAGATGTATTTTTTTAATTCAGCTTTATTTTCAACATCAATAGCTCTTTTTAAATAAACAAAATCTGGATTTACATTGAAAGACATTAAAAAAACAATATCATAAAAATCTCTTCCTTGCGTTCTTTTTCTTTGAAAAGCGGCATAAATCTTTTGAGCAAGTAAAATTGAAAGAGGCGTAACATTAATTTCTGTAAATATCCCAAATTTATTTATTAACTTACGATCCGCTTTATAATCAAAATAATGAGGAACGGTATCAATTTGAATTAATAAAACTTCATTTTTATAAGGCGATATTTGATTTTGAAAAAGGATATCAGGAATTTTGATATAAGCTCTAAAAGCACTTTTAAAAACATTTCTTACCTCAACTTCAAATCCTTCTTTCCGCAATACATTTTTAATAATTAATGATAAATCTTCAAAATCAGCTTTTGTTAAATTAAAATTATCAAAATCTAAATCTTCAGAAAACCTGCTATTATTATAAATAATTCTAAGAGCAGTACCTCCTAAAAAAGATAATTTATTTGCGTATTTAGAATCAAAAATAATTTCTAAAATTTTATACTGCAAATATTCTCTTAAAAGACTCCGTTTTTGATCGTGTAAATAAGGCGGAAACTGTAAAATTATTTCATTTAAATTAAGCATTTTTTAAAAAAATTAAAAATTTTTGCATACGTTTTTCTAATTCTTTATTTTGAAAAACATTTAAATATCTTAAAAACTTCTCTTCATTAAATTGAGATAAAAACTCTTCAGCATTAACTCTCATTTCAAAAAAATCATCTTCAGTTTTTAAATCACTATGAATATAAAAATAATCCAAAACTGTTTTCTCAATATCAGCCATATTATATGGAAGATTATTTCTGTCATATTTCACGAAATAGCCGAACATTAATGTCTCTTTCAAAGAATTATAAGTAAAATTAGCAACTGGAGTAAAAAACTCTGTTGTTTTTTTGCTTGTTGCAGAAGTTATCGTAAAAACACCTTCAGGAATTAAATTATAACATGACAATGCCTGCTCAAAAGAAATATATGAAGGACTATAAATTTTATTTGCTATTACAAAAAGACTATATTCATTAAGTTCTATATCAGAAAATATATAATATTTTTTGATAATTTTTTTTATATATTTTTTTTCTTGCCATTCAATTAATCTTCTTCTATCAAAAGCGCTATCAACTTTTCTAATATCATTTAAAGAAAAAATTAAAAATTTACTTAAAGCGAATTTTAGCTCTAAAAATGTCATTATATTTCTCAAAGATGTTATTTTTAACAACTTACAGAAATATAATATATTAAATCCTAAAAAAAGTAAATCTTTTTTATTTCTCAAAAAAACATGTAAACTACAATTGATTTTATTTTTAATATGACTCAACAGCCCTCCCTCTTCGACATTCAACCAAACGAATCATCCGCCTTCGTTTCAGTACTGGCGGACAGGCGTCAATTCATTGCCCTTGATATTGAAGCAACTGGCCTTAATCCTGAAAAGGAGAAGGTAATTGAAATTGCAGTAGTAAAATTTAATGATGAGAAAATCCTTGATACTTATCAAACTTTTGTAAATCCGCAAAAAGAAATTCCCAAAGAAGTTGTTCTTTTGACTGGCATCAAAGACTCTGATGTTGCAAAGGCTCCGCTTCTTTCTGATTTAAAAGATCATCTTAAAAATTTTATTGGTGATCTGCCAATTGTTGGTCATTTCATTGAATTTGATATAAATTTTTTAAATTTTCACGGCTATGATATTAAAAATAAACAACTTGATACTTGCGAGCTAGCAAGAATTATTCTACCAAACGAAGATTCTTATAATCTAGAAATGCTTGGACATCAATTCCATATTCCACACGAAAACGCACATCGAGCCTTAGATGATACCCTTGCCTGCATAGAATTATTAAAAATTCTACGCGAAAAATTACAAACCGCACCACAGCAACTATGGGAACAAATAAAAAACATCCTGCAAAAAGGAAATTATTCCTGGAAAGAAGAATTTTTATTTATAAATTCAAAAATAAAATCAATGCGTACAGATGCTCCGCTGGAGCATCTCTGCATCGCTCCGCTGGAGCATCTCTGCATTGCTCCGCTGGAGCATCTCTGCATCGCTCCGAAATCATCAAATCCATCTCCAATTTCGCAACCGCTAATCCAAAAATTAATATCATTTCCTTACAACACCGATGACGCAGACCCAAACAATCTTCTTCATGCTCCATCATATTATTTTGATCAAAATAAATTTCAAAAATGCCTAAAGAAAGACACTTTTTCTGAAATAGAAATTTTCTTTTTTCTAAAACTAATTTTCTTTCAGTATCAATTTGAAACTCAAAATACTGATCCAAACAATATTCCGTCAAGATCAAATCTTCGTTTATATAATAAAGAAAAACATCTATGGTCAAAGGTTTGCCATAATTTTGAATCGCTAAGCCAAACTGAATTTTGGGCGGGAAAAAAGAATAAGGCTGAAATTTCTTGTTCGCATAATCTTATCTATGAATTCTTAAAAGAAAAAAATTCCGATTATATCAAAGCAAAAGAATTAATAATTAATAATCCTGATGCATTCATAAAATATTTATTTTTAAATTTAATTGAAAACCTAACTTTAAACAAACTTGAATCATGTGATTTAGAAAAAAATTTGCATGACAAATTAACAATGTTATTCGGACTTCTAGGGATTTTTTATGAAGAAAATTTTGCGAATGTAAAATCAGAAATGATACTTGAATTACAGCATTTTAACACCAAAAAATGGCAGGAAATTACACGTCTTATTCAGGACATAACCGAACATTTTACACTAACCGAAAAATTAACGGAAAATTTTAACAAAATTATAGAAATAAATTTCGAAAAATATCTATATTCCATCACGCTAACTGAACAAGGAGATATTATTTTAAAAATCTATTCAAAAAATATTAATAATGAAATTCAAAAAATTAAAAACAGTTTCGAAAAAACTATTCTTCAATCAAATTTTCCTTTAACTGAAAATGAAAACGAATATCTAAAATCTATTTTAGGAAATAATGCGCAATGCATTTACAAAAATAATATTGCCAAAATTGATTTTGAAATGATAGAGAACATAGAACTGATTGATTTCAAAAACTCTCAAACGGATTTTTTTATCTTAACAACTTCAGATGCGAATGTGAAAAATATTTACAATCAACTACTGAAAACAATTGATTTTAAGGATAATCTTCTCCTTGGACAAAATCAAAACGGAAACATGAAAAAACTACAAAACACATGGAAAGAAAATGAAATTTTAAATCGTATCCTAATTTGCAAATACGAATATTTCCCGCAATTTATTAATAATGAAAATCCTTCTTCCGTACAAACGCATTGTTTACCCGCCGAAGTTTCAACGAAGGAGGGCAATACGTCTCTATCATTAATCATCCACAAAATTCCTTTCGATAATTTAAAATCTCCAATCTACAAAATCTGGGGAGAGAAATTCGCAAATTCCTTTATAAATTTTTCTATTCCCAGAACAACTTTGCAAATAAAAAATGCTCTATTTCATTTCTCCAAACTAAATGCGAACAAAAAAATCTTATGCGCTGATGAGCGAGTTACGAAATATAATGGAATTGTAATGGAGAATTTGAAAGGAATGATAAATTAAAAGTTGCCTTTCACTATTCCCTAAAACTCACCTTCCTTAACAATTTATCATGATAATGATCGCTAACGTGATTAATTATATCAGCGCTAGTTAATCTTATTGCGTGAGGATGTTTGTGTTCAAAATAAATATAATAACTTACTCCGGTAAATACTAAAATAAATAATAAAATTATACCGGCCGGCGTATATCCGCCTTCAAAAGAAGCTAACAAATTATCTTTATTCACTTCAAAAGGAATTTTTATAAATGCTCCTTGGTTTCCATTAGCATCCAAAAGCGAAACATACAAATTATGAAGTCCGTTTTCCAAAGGACGTGGCGGTCTAGCTGACACATGATTACTTGCGTCTTTCATCGCAACCGCTCCACTCACAACGCTATGCCAAATTAGATTAACTCGATTATCAATACTATCGCCATGTTCAAGCTTGCCTACAAAATCAGGAGTGGAATTTATAGTTGATAAAATTTTATCTCCATTCAAAATTTCTTCTGTAATCTTTTTACCATCCAAAGTATCCGCGGTAAACTGCGCTTCTAATGTAAAACTTGTATCAATAATAAATCTAACTGGTAACGATTTTTGCGTACTTGTTTCAATAGTTAGAAAATACTCTCCATCCAATAAATTTGATTCAACATTATAAAGACATTTATTTCTTTCATCTGCTGTTACTTCTCCAAGTACATAAGGTTTTCCATTCATTTCATGCTGAAGGATTATTATCACATTTTCTCCTTCTGGAGCCACGCATTGAAAAAATGGTTTACTAGTAGCAATTATAGAATCGTAAAATGGAAAGGTAATTCCTAATTTGATTTCTTTATCTGCTTCAGTCGGATTAGTATTGTAATCCAAATACTCTTCTGCGTCAGTCATACCATCGAAATCACTATCATTATTTTCAGCATCACTGCCAATCTCACACTCTATATCATTAGGCAGTCCATCATTATCTAAATCTTCATTATATAATTCAACTAACTCGCAGACATCAGGATAATCATCAAAATCAAGCGGATCAGAATTATATTTAATTTCTATTCCATCCGCATACGTATCACCATCAGTATCTTTTATAAAAGGATCTGTTTTAAATTGGGAAATTTCTTCACCATCAGAAAGTCCATCTTTATCCATATCTGCAAGAAGCGGATTGGTTTTATACTTACATTCCTCTTTAGCATTAAGTCCATCCCTATCAACATCAAAATATAAAGCTTCTTGTTCTGTTAAATCGTAAATTTCTAAAATATTTTCATAAGCATCTTCATTACCATAATATTCAAGATTACAA
>MFXJ01000089.1 GCA_001787465.1 Candidatus Peregrinibacteria bacterium RIFOXYB2_FULL_32_7
ATTACGGAGTTCATAAAGGCTTCTAGTTGTTCCTCGGCATGCTCCTGAGTTCCATAGACCCCTTCCAGTTGCATAGGCGGCGTTTAGGGCTCCTCGAAAATCGTAATAAAATTGATATAAATCAGGTTCTTCTAAATAGGCATATCCATCATAGAGGATTTGATAATTAAAAGAATAGGTGTGTCCTTCGCCAATAATATAAACATAACGAAGCAGTTCTTCTTGTGGATTTCTATTATCTCCAAAAGCGTCTTTTTTTAATTCCACTTCTCGGCCAAGAAGATTATTTTTTATATAAGCTTGAGCTTCATCTACATAACAATCTTCAGCATAAAAATCTGGTCGATTAACACCGATTAAACGGACAGTTTCGCCATTTGATAAATAAATCGTATCATCCATATTGACTCTTTCAACAGTAAAAGTTCCGGTATCGTGTCCGCCAAATTCCCAGGTTGAAATAGCTTCAGGATCAAAAGTTTCCATACCGGTTTCGATCATAATTAAAGATCTAAAAAGAAGTTCAGCGGCTAGACCTCGATCCATTTTCCAGTAAGGGTAAAAATAAGTCCAGTCTTCATTAAATAAATTTTTTTCTTGAATAACTTTGGCAAAAGAATAAAACCATTCATCTCCATTTAAGTCTAACCAAGGAGAAGGCGGATTTGGATCATATTCTGTGGGCGTAACTCCAAGTGTGTTCAAAATCATTTTTGCGGCTTCAGCGCGTGTCGCATCCCAATCAGGATGAAAAAGTCCATCATGCTTGAATCCATGTACAAAACCAAGTTTTTTTGCTTTACATATCCGTTTTGTGTACCACTCAAAATTTGGCGTATCTGGAAAACAACTTAGCTCGTCCTGACTTGAATAATTATCATGAAAAACATCCATCAGCATTTTCATCAATTCTGCGCGTAAAATTGGATCATTAGGTCGATAATATCCATCTTGATATCCTTCAATTATTCCTTCTTTGGTTAAATAGCGGAGGGCTAGGTAATATTCATTAGTTTCATCAACATCATGATAAAGCTGATCTGAATTAGCTAAATTGTAGTAGGTAGGAGAATATTCAGTTTGAGCAAAAACAAGAGAGGGGACTGAGAAGAAAATTAATGTTATTGCAGAGAGGAGTTTTTTCAGCATATGCAGTTTTAAATTGCTGGGAGAGAGGAGAGAGATGCTCAGCGGAGCGTTTGAGGGAAAAAGAGATGCTCCAGCGGAGCGTTTGAGGGCAAAAGAGAGCTCTTGAGGGAAAGAGAGATGCTCCAGCGGAGCGTTTGAGGGCAAAAGAGAGCTCTTGAGGGAAAGAGAGATGCTCCAGCGGAGCATCTGTACGATTAATGTTATCGTTTTGTTTATATAATTTGCAAGTCTCTTTTTTTTTGAGAAAGTTTTTGATAGTATCTAAATGTATCATTTTTTAAAAGAAAAAAATATGGGAAAAAATAAATTTGTTTATAAAATTTTGGTTTTAATTATTATTGTTATTTTTGCATCATTAGTAATTGCGCCAGCTGTTTCTGTAATTATAAGAAATAAGCAAATTAAAAAATTGCAAGCAGAGGAAAATAACCAAAGTGTTGAGAATGCCGAGGGAGCAGAAGTCGTTGTTGAAGAAGAAGGGGTGGTGGAATAATTGAGAATGGTGATTCGTGATTCGATCTTTACGAACCATGAATCACGAATCATGAATCACGAATCACATCAAATCTTTTGCCTTATAAATTATTTCAATTACTTCAAGCCTGTCCATGGGTTTAGCAGGATCGAAATTTTCATTAATTAAATTGTTTTCTTTAGCATATTCTACAAATCTTTCGTACCATTGCTCATTTTCTTTTTGGGCATGAACATCAGCAAAAGCTTCTAGGAAAATTTTTAAAATTTCTGCTCCGATTACCTGATTTTCTGGTTTTATTGTTCCGTCAGGATATCCAGAGACCATGCCTTCTTGCATTGCTTTGGCCAGCAGTCCCGAATACCATTCCTGATCTGAGACATCAGGTAGATCAAATTGCGGATTTGTTATAGGATCAAATTCAAGTGCTCGCAACACAAAAGCTACTGATTCGATGCGTGTAACTGAATTTTCTGGTTTGAAAGTTTGATCTGGATAGCCTGTAGTAATGCCGTTTGCAAATGCGTATAAAATTGCTTCAAAACCTTCCGTTGATTCATTAACATCTTTGAACTCAAATTTGGAAATATCTATTGAGCCTTTAATTTCGCTCAAAACATCATGTGCGTAAATTGTTATTATTTCATTATTTTCTTTTGAAGGAATGAAAGTTGTTTTAACGCATCCATTTTCAAAATCGCTTCTTGTAAATTCATTTTTTTCAAACTCGACCTTACCTTTGGTTGTTTCTAAAAATATTTGATTTGCCGGTAGGTTATGCGTTAATTGTTTATCTTGGTCTAGATTGCAAATTTCTAATTTCTGCTTACTGCCTGGATAGTAATTTGGAGTTTCTAGAGATAGAAATTTGACTTTATTTTTATTAATTTCTTCAGGAATAGTAGAGATTTCATTTGTAGTTGAATTTTCATTTTCGCTATTAATTTCATTATCAGATGAGTTATTTTCGGAATTTTCGTTTGTTGCAATTTCATTTGATAAATTATCTGCGGTGTCGATATTTGTTTCCTTATCTGCATCTGTGATGACATTTCCTGTGAAATTAGCGTCTTTATCTAAATATTTTTGAATAAAATCCATTGGATCGATAGTATATTTTTCAATATTCTCAAAACCAAGACCTGAATTTACTGCTTCCATAAAAGATAAACCTGCAGTAGCGGCTTCAGCTGAGCTAAATGGCCAATATGGATGCCATGGAGCCGTGTCTTTGTCTATTTGTAAATGTAAATGAGGAGTGGTTGCGAATCCTTTATCACCAACACCACCGATTTGCTGACCTTTTTGGACAATATCTCCCTGTGCTACCGTTCTAAATTCCAAGTGAAGATAACATACATGAAAACTTTGATTTTGGCCTTCAAAATTAATTTCAGGAGTTTTAATACAAACTGTACCATCACTGTCTTTTACTTTTGTGACTTCACCGTTGCTGATTGAATAAATTGTCATATTGCGCGTCCCTCGAATATCAGTTCCAGGATGACTGCCGTTTGGTGTTGATTCATATGTGAACTTATATGGAACTAAATAAGTATTCCAATAATTTGAGGCCTCAGCACTGCTTTTTTCTAAACTTTCTAAATATTTTGTTGAATTAAATTCAGGGAAGGTGGTTTTAATTTTATTAACATCATATTTTTGATAAACATTTTCTTCAGTTCCTTTCCAGTCCTGATACTCCATGTTAGACCAGAGATAAGTATCTTTAAAAGGATAAACTGTTCCGTTAAATTCTATTTCCTCTTGTAGCGCGCCCATCAAACTTACTTGAAAAGTCTCGGCATTAAAGGTGGTTAAAGTTATTGCCGTTAAAAAGATCGCAATAATTATTCCCCAATGTTTATGATGGGAAGTGGGAAAGAATTTATTTATGATGTAGTTTGAAAAAGTTTGTTTTTGCATTTTTGTTTTATTATCTTTTTATTATATCATATTTTGAGGTAGAATTTAATCGTAATCGGTAATTAGTAGTTAATAACTTAAAGATTTTTTAATGACAAAATGATGTTTAAGTTGAAAAATATTGGTTTTTGGAAAAAAAATGCGATGGTTTTGATGATTTTTTTGATTTTTCTGATTGTTTTTTGGATTTGGACTAGGTTTGCGGTTGAGTTTTTACAAGATCGTTATTTAGAAAGGCAGTCAGTGAAAATTCTTGATCGATCTGAAGAAATTATTGCTATTTTAGCAAACGAAGATGGGTTTTATGCTGATTATTTAGCTGAAATTCCAGTAGATTTTGCGGAAAAATTAATTTCGAAAGAAGATAAATATTTTTATTATCATTTTGGCATTAATCCAGTTAGTATTTTGAGGGCGTTTTGGAAAATTTTACTTTATGGAGACAGCGGAGCTTCAAGCACAATTACTCAGCAATTAGTGAAAATTTTGCTTAATAACGAAGATGAAAGAAATTTTAGGAATAAGTTTGTAGAGATTCTGTATGCGCTTTCTTTAGAGATGAATTTTGAGAAAGAGGAGATTTTGAAAATGTATATTAATACAATATTTTTTGGTAATAATACCCAAGGATTATCTTTGGCAAGCAGATTGTATTTTGATAAAGATGCTTTTGATTTGAGTGAGGAGGAAATTTGGAAACTTTTGGCAACAATTCCATCGCCGTCAAGTTCGAATCCATTTTTGGATGAGAATGTAGCGCAGACAGAATTTTTAGCTCAAGGACAAAGAAAATTTGAAAAAATAGGCATTTCGGAGGTGGAAAATTTGAAAAAGAAATTTCAGAATTATGTTTCTAGCGATAGTTTTTTTGAAATTAAAAATTTAAATTTTGATTTTCTGGGAAAAGTTGATTTAACTATTGATAAAAATTTAACTGGAAAAATACGAGAAATAGTTAATAATACTATTTTAAACTTGTATAAAAAAAATGTTCATCATGCCGCGGTGGTAGTTATAAAATTACCTGAGAATGAACTTTTGGCAGTGGTTGGATCGCCCGATTCCGATTCAAATTTTGATGGCGATCAAATAAATATGGCTATGCAAAGCCGTCCAATTGGTTCAACTGTGAAGCCGTTTATTTATGCTAGGGCTTTTGAGATGGATTTGCGGCCTTATACTTTGGTTGATGATCGTGAATATAAGTATACAACAGCCATGGGACAAGCTCACTTTCCTAAAAATTATGATTATAAATATCGTGGAATTGTTACTTTACATGAAAGTTTAGCTAATAGTTTAAATGTGCCGGCTGTAAAAGTTTTGGAATATATTGGATTTGAAGATTTTGAGAATTTATTGTTAGAAAAATTAGAGTTTGAACCTTTGAGAACTTTAGATGAATATCAGTTTGGAATAGCTTTGGGCGGACTAGAAATGAATTTACTTCAGCTTTCGCATTATTTCAGTATTTTTGGAAATAAGGGATATTTGAAACCGTTGAAAATTTTCACTTCAGGACAGAATATTTTTAATCAAAATAAGCAAATTTTTGCAGAAAAAGATGTACAATTGGTAAATAAAATTTTAACTGATCGAGACGCGTCTTCTGATCAGTTTGGTTTAGTTGGAAATTTGCATGTAGCTCAGAAGAACGTTGCGGTAAAAACAGGGACATCAAGAGAATATCATGATAGTTGGACGATCGGTTATACTCCGGATTTTTTGGTTGGAGTATGGATCGGAAATGCTGATAATACTGCTATGGATGAAGTTTCCGGACAAATTGGAGCTGGTGCGATTTGGCATGATGCTATGAATTTGCTTATTAATTCTGAATATAATCTTAAGACCGAATTTGAATTTAATCAGATCCAAGGTTTTAAAAATGTAGAAAATATTGAGTATGGTTTGCCAAACGATGATTTTGAATATCATAAAAATTTGTTAATGGATCAAACTTTAATTTTGAATCCTCATGAGGGCGATGAATTTTTGTATGAGAATGGAATGCAAATAGTTTTGAAGGCTAGTGAGAATATTGAGTGGTTTGTAAATGGAGAGTTTTTGGGACAAGGAAAAGAAATGATTTGGGAGCCTGAAGATTATGGCATATTTAAAATTAAAGGAAATAATGAAGAGGTTTCTGAGGAGATCTCAGTCTTAATAAACTATTAGCTTTTTACTTATAGTTTGCCTTTTGTTAAAAATTATTGTTTTTTATTAAAAATTTGTTAAGATATAGATAATATTTTTATTTTTTAAAATTTTTTCATGTCAAAAAATAATGTTCGTTACATTATAATTGCCGTTTTGTTGATAGTGGCAGTTGGTGTTGGCACATTTTATCTTCGTGAAGATACCGA
>MFXJ01000090.1 GCA_001787465.1 Candidatus Peregrinibacteria bacterium RIFOXYB2_FULL_32_7
CAAAGTCTTTTTTCTCTCCTGTATAATTATTTGTTTGCGTGTAGTATAAACGAATATATGGCTGATCATTCATAATATTACAAACTATTCCGACGCTGCTGCTGTGACTAGAAAACTCCTGTGTCCATTGAATTTTTCCTAATTGTGAACCGTTAAAAAATTGATATTTTTTTAACCATTGCGTTGCGATTTTTTTAAGGTAATCTGTTTCTTCTCTATATGAGTGTGCTGGCATATTTTTTCGAAATCAATAGACAATTTGGCATAAAACTTATCTTCATTTTCCTTCCCCCGCTGCTCCCACACTATTTTTTAGAAAATCCATCATTTGAGTAGTGGGGTAAATGAGCACTTTTCTTTTATCTTGCTGATCTTGTTCCTGAATAATCAACCCCGTCATTTCAAGCATTGGGAGTATTTGCTGACGCAATTGGTATCCGTCCATCATTCTGCCATATACATTAAAATGCTTCTGCAAAATTTCTTGGCGTGTTAAACCCAAAGTATCGCCTCTTCCAATAATTTGCCCAAACCTTTTCATGTTTTTCTCATACCATGCAGTTAAAACAACCTCTTTATATAAATGATATACATATGGCGGCAAATTCAATTCCTGACTAACCGAAATTTTCTCCCACAAGTCAAATGCCTGTGTAATGTCTGAATCATTGGCAAAAATGATATTTCCATTTCGTTCACGCCACCATAAATTCAACAACGCTATAGATTTTATGATTGATATGAGTCTTTTAATATCCCGTTGATGACGAGGTTTTAATATTTTACTCTTTGTGAAAAAACGATCTTCGATAGATTGGTAAGCACTAATCTTTATTTCTTCTATTCCTTGTTTTTTGATTGCTATAATACGCTCTTTCAGTAACTTTCGTTCAGCATTCTCTGCTAACCATGCATCATATAATGCATTGTCCGATTCTCGCTTTATTGTCGCTGAAATTCCTTGGCGTATTTTTTCTTGATCAATTTCAGGACTAAGCAAAATAAATCGAGTCGATTCCTGTTCATCAATACGCATGCCAGCAGTACAAAATATCACTGATGGATAGCCTATCATCAATATATTTTTTGTTCTCATCCCATTTTTGTCATTCTTATCGGTAATTTTCAATACAATTTCTTTTTTATCGTGCGATAATAATGGCCGCATTCTTGCCAACAATTCAGTATGCGGCTGATCAAGAAAAATAATAATCTTTCGAGATAAATTAATAGTGTTTGTATTCGTCGTTTTGTCATATTTCCCGTTATCATGAAAAAATGCCGTAGGACTGCAATACGCTAATTCCATTACATCTTCAGGAGGAAATAATCGTGCGATCTCAGTTGGTATATAACTTTTTCCCGTTGATGATGGCGCATTATAACTCACATTGAACTGTGAATTATCAGTATATGCAGATAGCTGGCATAAAAAAGTGACAATTTTATTCTCTTCATCTTTTTTAATAGTCAGCCCAAGAACAGCTGCTAAATCATGTGTATTCAATTCATTGAATTTGAGCGTTAAATCATCTGTCTGTTTCATATAGTGTATAATGTATGTGTTTATTCAATTAACATGCGTAGAGGGGAAAAAATGGTCAATTTTGACCATTCCTCACACACTCTGAAAGAATATAAAGATGCTCCAAAATTGCCTTTTTATCGTTTCTGGCATAATCACTTTTATCTACTAAATGGTTAAACCAATAAACAATGCTGTTCCTACTAAATTGTTGCCCTCTTATGGCTTCTGCAAAGCATACATAAGTGCTCCAGTGCATTTGTTGCTTTTCAATATTTCGAAATCGTCTTTCAATTGATCGCATATAGATATTATTGTTTAATTTTTATTGATCGGTTTATAAATAAGTTCGAACAGTCGGACAATTTCCATTCCTCTATCATGAGCCTCTTGGCGAGTTAATACTTCACCATAGTGGCGCTCGTACAATTCCTGAAATTCTCGAATTTGGTCATCCGACAAATGCATATTATTCAGGCACTAAAAATTTGATTTTTTAGGCGTTTTAATTGATTGAAAAAATTTTGTGCATCTACACATGTTTTACAATCCCAATATTGTTTCACTGCTTTATCAATACTCTTATTTTTTTTACGCTTCATAATGAATAAAACTTTATTTTTTACAGTTTTATCCAAACTAAAAACCTCAAAATTTTTGCAT
This sequence comes from Candidatus Peregrinibacteria bacterium RIFOXYB2_FULL_32_7, assembly GCA_001787465.1. Classification (GTDB taxonomy): domain Bacteria; phylum Patescibacteriota; class Gracilibacteria; order UBA1369; family GWF2-33-10; genus OXYB2-FULL-32-7. The sequence continues at coordinate 2,189 of MFXJ01000090.1, forward strand.
AACAAATAAGCTATGAGGCCGATGTCATGGGAGTAAAAATAATTATTAGTATCATCCAATTGGATGTATTCACTGTCATTTGTGATCATAATAGTTTGTTAATTTTATGTGTGCTTGCACCTTGAACTTTTTCAATTTACTGAAAAAGCCACTTAATTAAGTGGCTCTATTAAAACATGTTCTTATTGTGCTCCGTTGAGAAATGGGGAAAACTTTTTTCTCAACTTTTCTCAACGATTATTTTGCTTCTATAAAGGGGGTTTAAGTAAACTTTCTGTTTAAGATCTGCTAGTATTAAAAAGTCAGATAAACCAAAATTATTTTCAATTATTTCATTAATTGTACGAATTTTATCATACAAAAATCTTGAAGTGGGCTCTCTTCCACTTCCATGCACTGCTTCATAAGCATCTATATTGGTTATTTCAAAATTACCTCCATCCAAAAATATTTTTCTGAAAACAATATGTGCAGGACTACTGTGAGTAAAATCATCCAATGGTGCATAATTGGCATATTTTACACCTCCATACGTGTCAATAACTATGGCATTCTTATTGTGATGAGATTCTTTGCTATTTATTTTTTTATCAACATATATTTGAATGAATTCGTTATTATCGCTCTTTTTTATCCTCAAATATTCATTGAAATTTTTTTCTACAAAAATACAAAACATAAAAAATATATACTGTGAATCAACATAGTCATCCAAAAATAAATCTGCTTGTTTCTGATGATTAAATAAACAAACATTTATTAACCGTTTAGAAAATTCACCTTGTGGAAGAGTGAATGTTTGAGGATACCCAATAGATTCATCAATATTTTCGTGCAAAATTTCTTCAATTAAAACTGAGAACTTTCTCGTATCATATTTCTTTTTTTGACAAAGCCATATTGGAGTAGCAAGTACGCTTTCAATATAATTATGTAAATAGTCACTCGCTCTTTGTTTATTATTTTCACTAATTTTTATCTCAATTTTAGTATTTTCATAAAAATCATATAATAAATCACCGCCTCCAAAACAATTAGAAAGGAGGGTGTAAAAATTATCAATTTTACTTATTTTTATATCGCCATTTGAATCTATACAATCAAATTCTGTTGGCAATTTTTTTACAGAACCATTAAAAAATGATTTCAATAAAGGATCCAAATAATTTCCTTTCTTATCTAAACTGATAGATTCAACTGAACAGTACTGATACTTTTGTAAATAAATTAAATGTGAAATAAGGTTACTAAAAAGACTTCCATCTCGACAAAGTGGCGAATTTTCTCCGCTATTATGAATAATATATTTTCCGACTTTTAATTTTTCAATATATAAAAGTGAATCAAAAAAAGATTCGTCTAATAGCTCAATTGTATTTTTATCTTTATTCATTGTAATAGTAATATATGCTTAATTTACTTAAAAAAAATGCTTTTGACAAGCCGTCATACTTGCCAAAAATGTAAAAATCAGCTTGAATTAAAGTACAATTTATTGCCTAAACTCAAAAACAACTTTAGGCATGGCATGTAAGTCCTCTACAGCACAGAGATGGTCTCCTGGCCAATCTTGCTGTAGAGGCCCGTATCCGAAAGGATGTGGCAGTCCGAAAGGGCTGGAGTTGGTTCGGGGGGCCTTTTTTGTTTTTTCACGATAGATATGAACTAATAAGTAAAATAAAAATATGTCTCAAATTAATAATCAACATAAACCAAAATGGTATCAAACTGAAGGTGGAATTATTGCCTTACTAATTCTATTTTTTCCAGTCGGTTTGTATTTAATGTGGCAGTATCCCGAGTGGAGTAAAAAAACAAAATGGATTATAACAAGTGTTCTGGCAGTTTTCTGTATTGTTGCTTTAGTAAATAATAATGACACTTCTCAACAACCCAAAACAAACGATAGTAATAACGTAATAAATAATCCAAACATAAACAATACACAGCAAAAGACAATATCTGAACAACCTTCTAATGCAGTTACAATCAATGAATCAGCAGAGCCTGTTCAAGAAGTAAAAAAAGAAGAACATGTCACTATTCCTGGCATTAGTGCTGTCGATATTTATGGAAATTTAAAAGATTTAGGTTTCGAATGTACTGGCCCAGATGTTGATGATGAAAAGTTGGTATGGTGGGAATGTAAAGAAGAAGCCACTGATCATAACTATATGGTTTCTATATTAGGAAAATCTTCTACTGAAATATTAACTATTGAAGCTAGTGCCGTTAATTATGGTACTGGCGATTCTAATAAAGTTCTTGGCGATTTTTTAAGTTATATGGCTACGGTGAAATATGACAATTCTGAACCAGAAAAAACTAGGAATTGGGTTAAAGAAAACTTAAACCAAAATACTGATACAGTCATAGGCGGTGTGCGGCTAACTATTACTGGTAATGAAAGAAGTAAAACTCTAATTGTTGCACACGAAAATTCGGATTTGGATTAAATAAATTTATATAATTTTGTATCAATAAGCATTATGAAAATAAAAAAATATTTGATAGTTTTTATATTGTGCTTGCTCATTGTGCCTATTGTATCTAATGCGAAAATAACACAGGTAAAAAAAATTCTTAGCGGCAATACCTTTGTTACTGAGGCTAATGAAAAGATTCAACTAAGAGGTGTTAAAATTGCTAAACAAAATAAATGTTACGCCAAGCAAAGTAAAAAACAGTTAAGCCGTTTAATTCGTAATAAAAAAATTAGCATAAAAATACTTAACAAAAAAAATAAACGTTTTAAATTGGCTTATGTATATTTAGGCAAAAAATCAATAAATAAAAAAATGCAGGAAAAAACTAAAGCCTTGATGAATAAATGCCAAGATACTGAAAAAGAAAATAATGATAGTGATGCCGTTAATAATAGCAAAATTGAAATTCCTAAAGATTTTGACGGAGACGGTGTTAATAGTAACGAAGATTGCGATGACTATGATAAAACTCTCAGTAAATATCAGTATTATTATTTAGACAATGATTATGATGGTTATGGTGATGCTGTAAAAAATAAGGAACTTTGTGCAAATAGCGCTCCTTTTGGTTATGCAAACAATAATACCGATTGCAACGACAATGATGGCGCTGTTCATGAAAATCAAATTTATTACGCGGATAACGATGACGATGGTTATGGTAGCTCTAGCGAAGATATTTCAATCTGTTCTAGCGAGTCTCCAACTGATTATGTTACAAATAATTCCGATTTAGATGATAGTGATTACTTTAATGGTAATAACCCGACTTGCGGCTCTGATATTTATAACTGCTCTAATTTTTCAATACAGAGCGCAGCACAGGCTGTATATGATTATTGCGCGGCTCAAGGCTATGGCGATATTCACCGTTTAGATGCCGATAATAATGGCATGGCTTGTGAGAGTTTGCTTTAATAAAAACACCTCAACGCTCATGCTATTATCCCCCATTTTGTTGCCTAAACAATATGCGCGACCTGAATTTTTTACTATAAAAAACACAAAACATCAACTCCATTTCCCTCATTACTTAATTTTTATTAAATAATATAGTGTAGTAAGGGTGGGGTGACGGCTA
>MFXJ01000091.1 GCA_001787465.1 Candidatus Peregrinibacteria bacterium RIFOXYB2_FULL_32_7
TAAGGGATACAAAAGCTTGTATCGAGACCACCTGAGAATGCAAGAATTATTTTTTTCATTTTGTTAAATTAAAATTAAGCAATAAAAAAAGCCTCTTTGGCTTAACCTCAGAGGCTTTGTAAAATTGAATATACAAAATCACGCAGACTCCGAGGTTTTTTATAAAATCTACAACGTATTTGTTTCTTTGTTGGATATTTTTTCATAATAATTTTGAAATTAAATAATAAAAAAGCCCCTGAGAACTGATCTCAAAGGCTTGCTATTTTATAAAATTGTGAATACAAAACTAACGCAGCATCTGAGATCGACTCAAATTGCGTCTGCGTGCCATTACATTAACTAAATTTTTATATAAATTTTCCATTTGTAAAAATTACAAATTTAACTATATGCCTATATTGCATATTCTGTCAAATATTTTAAGCTGATCATTCACTATTTTTGATCCCGATAAAATGCTAAATTAAGCTTTGGGAGTGATTTATTTGATAGATAGCGTCTTCTAAAATTCAACAAAAGTTCTTGTTTTATGACCTAAACAATTTAAATCTAAAATATCATCCTAATATCATCTATGTTATGATGAGTATATCTGAAAGTTATTTTTTACTTGGAGCCTTAATTCCAAAAATTTTCTCAACATTCCTTTCCTCTATTTTTCCCAAATCTTGCAAATCCACTCTTTTAAGTTCTGCCAAAACCTTGGCAGTTTCAATCATGTAGGCCGGTTCATTTCTTTCGCTTCGAAATTTTTGTGGCGATAAATACGGACAATCTGTTTCAATCAGCCATAAATCATCAGGACAAATCTTCGCAATCACTCTTAAATCTTCATTTTTCGGATAAGTTAACATCCCTCCAAAAGCACTTGCCCAACCTCTATCCCAAATCTTTTTCGCAAACTCTAAATTACCGGCGAAACAATGAAAAATAACTTTTTTTGCTTTTTCTTGAACTAAAATTTTATACATCTCTTCGTAGGCATCTCGACAGTGTATAATTAACGGTAAATCTAAATTTTTCGCCAAATCACACTGCTTTTTAAAAACTTTTTCCTGTTCCTCTTTAGTTGATAAATTTCTATAAAAATCTAAACCAGCTTCTCCAATTGCTATAACTCTCTTATTTTGCGCTAAAGATTCTAAATTTGCCCAAAGGTCCGATGTGAAATCTTTTGCTTCATGCGGATGAAGGCCAACAGTCGCATACATAAAATCATATTTTTCCGCCAAATCTATACCTTTTTGAGAAGTTTTTAAATCACATCCGACATTAATAACTTGTGAAATCCCAGCTTTTTTCATTCGTTTTAAAACTTCATCAAAATCTTTTGCAAAATTTTCAACATTCAAATGACAATGGGTATCAACAAACATAAAAATTTGCAAAATTAAAAAATTATCGCTACAATAATAGTGTAATTTATTTTTCAAATGAACGCACTACAAAATTTTTTCAATTTTTGGTTTTATTATTTTAATCTCCAACCGGTGAGGATATCTTAGTGCGTTAAAATTATTTCAAATAATTAAATCTCCTCATCAAAAGGAGATTTTTTTGTATGTCACTTATTCATTAACTTTACTTTTATATGCAAAACAAATTTTTAAAATTTGGATGCAAAAATCCAATTTTCGCCTACTGGCAATTCAAAAACAAAAATCTTTGTAGAAATTTTTTATTCACTAATTCAAAAAAACATGCTAAACTCAAATCACATAACGGATCTTGAAAAAATTAAAATCAATATTTCAAGCATTGAAACAATAAAAAACATTAAACTTTCTAACCCTTTAACCTCAAATAATATGATAATCGTAATGAAAAGATTCGCTTCCAAACAAAGCATTCAGCATATGATTGATTATATTGAATCAGTCAAACTAACTCCAGCTCCTCTATATGGCACGGAAAGAACAGTAATCGCGGTAATTGGCGACGAAAGAACCCTGAATAGAAGCCACTTAATGTCATTTCCAGAAGTAAGCGATGTAATGTCAGTACTAGCTCCATATAAACTTGTTGCTCGCGAGACAAAATATGAAAATACGATAATAAAACTTCCAAATGGCGTAAAAATCGGCACTAAACAAATAGCCATGATGTCTGGTCCTTGTGCTGTAGAAAGCCAAGAACAATTAGACAAGTCAGCTGAAATCGTAGCCGCCGCTGGTACTAGAATTTTGAGAGGAGGCGCATACAAGCCAAGAACTTCACCATATGATTTCCAAGGATTAGGCGAGGAAGGTCTCAAAATGTTAAGAAAAACTGCTGACAGGCTAAATATGGCTGTTGTTACAGAAATTATGCGTGTTGATCTCGTTGAAACAGTTGCAAAATATGCTGATATTCTTCAAGTCGGCACCAGAAATATGCAAAATTTTGACTTGCTTAAAGAAGTCGGCCAAACCAAAAAACCAGTAATGCTCAAAAGAGGGCTGTCTGCGACTTTAAAAGAATTTTTATTAGCGGCTGAATACATTATGAAAGAAGGAAATTCAGAAGTAATGATGTGCGTCCGCGGTATTAGAACTTTTGAAACCAGTTTAAGAAATACTTTTGATATTGACGCGATCGCTTTCTTAAAAAAAGAAACCCATTTACCAATCATTGCTGATCCAAGCCACGCTACAGGCAAAGCTGATATTATTCCAGCTATGACTTACGCCGCTATTGCCGCAGGTGCAGACGGAATTATTACCGAAACTCACTGCAACCCAGAAGAAGCCCTCTGTGATGGCGCTCAAGCTTTAACTGACGAAACCTACCCAATGATGATCGCTCAAGCAGAAAAAATAGCAGAAGCGATGGGAAGAACGCTTTAAACGTGATTCGTGGTTCGTGATTCGTGATTCGTGATTCCCAATCTCCCATTACCAATTACCAATTACCAATTCCTTATTCTCTTTTTTCTTTATCCTTTTCTCATTTTCATGTCTACCCTTCACATTTCCCTCAAAAAAACTATTGATTCCTCCTACGACATTCTGATAGGCCAAGATTTGCTCCCTCAAATAATCAAAGATTTAAAAGAGAAATCTTGGGGATCTAAATACGCTATTATCACTGATTCAGCCGTTCAATCTTTATTTGGAATGGAACTTAAAAAAACTCTACGCAAAAATGATATTAAATGCGATCTTTTTAGCTTTCATAAAGGTGAAAAAAGTAAAAATCTAGCTACGATTCGAAAACTAGCTACGAAACTTATTCACAAAAACTATAATCGTTCTGATGCCATTATTGCTCTAGGAGGTGGTGTTGTTGGTGATGTTGCCGCTTTTCTCGCCTCAGTTTTTATGCGCGGTATTCCTTTTATCCAAATTCCTACCAGTATTTTGGCAATGGTTGACTCATCAATTGGCGGAAAAACAGGAGTCGACCTTGATGTTGGTAAAAATTTAATCGGAAGTTTTTATCAGCCAAAAAAAGTTTATATGGATACAAATATTTTAGAAAAACTTCCTAAAAGACAAATCTCAAATGGACTAGCTGAAGTAATTAAATACGGTTGTATTTATGACGAAAATTTCTTTGAATATTTGGAAGGAAATGTGCAAAAATGTTTTGAACATAATCATAAAGTCCTTGAATATATTATAAAAAAATCTTGCGAGATTAAAGGTGCAATTGTAGAAAAAGATGAAAAAGAATTACAGGATTTAAGAATGATCTTAAATTACGGTCATACAGTCGGACATGCTTTAGAAATTTTAAGCAAATTCAATATCCAGCATGGTGAAGCAATTGCCATGGGGATGATAGAAGTGAATAAACGCGCTTTAAAAAAATCTTTAATGGATAAAATAGATGCCGATCGAATAAAAAAATTATTCAATAAAGCATTTCTTCCAACTGAAATTCCAGCTCGATTTACTACAGAAAAAATTCAAAAAATAATGCTAAAAGACAAAAAAGTAAAAAACAATCAAATAAGATTCGTTATTTGTCCAAAAATAGGCCAAACTAAAATTATAGAAAACCTATAACAATTTAATTTTTCATTTTTTCAAGCATCAACTTATATCCTCCCGTTCCATAATTTAACCAATGCGCAACTCTAGTTATTGTTGCTGTAGAAACACCTGTTTGCTGATTAATCTCACGATAAGAAATGCCTTTATCAACCATTTTCGCTACCTGCCATCTCTCGCACATAGCCATTAATTCTGATAAAGTCGCTACATCGCGAAAAAACTTTTCGCACTCAGATTCCGTTTTCAAATTCAAAACTGCTTTCCAAAAATCCTTAGCCACCTTAGTTTTCAACTCTTTTTCAATTAGCATGATAAAAAATTAGCGTGTTAATATGCTAACATAATATTGAAAAAATTAATATAAGTCAAAATCTTTAAGAACGTTTATTTAAGTGCATTTTTAATTCTCCAAAGCACCACCGCCGCCTCTGCTCGATTCAAAGTCTTGTCTGGTTCAAATTTTGTTCCGTCTCCTTGTCCAGTCATGATTTCATAAAAATTTACCGCTCCGATTGAAAGCGCATACTTATGATTTGCCGGCACATCTATAAATTCATATCCGTAAGATTTAATAACAGATTCATCCATACTTAACTCTTCTAATAAATCATCCAAAATACTCGATAAAATCGTATAACTTGTAACCCCTCTAGTTGATGGTTCATCAGGCCTAAAATTTCTTGAATCTGATGGAACTATATCCAACCAACCAAATTTATTAGCGTAACAAATTGCTTGATAAGCGTAATGATCGCTTTTTACATCATCAAAAATATTACAATTTTCATTATCAAGAGCATCAGAATCATATAAATTCATATATTTCAAAAGTCTTTGAACGAGGAGCACAAACTGTCCTCTTGTTACAGGATCACTAGCTCCATAACGACCATCATTATAACCACTAATAATATCACGACTATAAAGTTGAATAATTTCTTCTTCCGCCCAATCAGGAATTTCATCACTAAATGGATTTTTTAATCTTCCGGCAATAGAAATAATCGAACTTGATTCTTTATATTGATCCCCAACTTTAGCTTTTGCCGTTAAAACCACATCTCCACTTTCAACTCCAGCATATACTCTGCAAGCTGAACCATTACAATCATGCAATTCAGCCAAGTCAGGTTTATCAAGCGACCAAACGCTTTCTATTTGCACTGCTCCAGTTGAATATTCTGCATAAGAAACAAAATCATAATACATACTAAGCGAAATAGTAGTTTCACTTGGTTCGACATAAAATTTAGGGTCAGAAGAACTAACGGGATTATTATCTCCAGAACTATTTACTGAACTATCAACAACATCATTAGTAATTGTTATATAAGTTGTATCAGTCTTTCCGTTATATTCCGCTTCCAAAACAACATTTCCGGTCTTTTTTGCTTTTATAGTACAACTATTATTTAAATATTGGCATGCTCCCTGCTCAATAAAATTTTCTCCACTTTCAATATTCCAATCGCTTACTAAATGTACCTCGCCAGTTGAAACGATTCCATAACTATAAAATGTATAACTTTGCCCAATATCAATAGTTACAATGCTTGGTTTAATATAAAAATCAGAAATTTCATTAGATGATGAAGCAACAAGAGCATTCGCCGTCAAAATATCAGGCTGAATGCGCGAAATTATACCTACTATCAAAACCGCAACTAAAACACTTGCACAAAGGATTTTTTCCCCATACTTTTCTATAAGATTTAACATTATTTTAAAAATTAATATAATAGACTTACTGCACAATAATTTTCGTAACGAAATTTTCAGATTTTGAGCGAGGCAAAGTAAAAATTTTTCAGCATATACGACATATATGTTGAAAAATTTTTACAAAGCCGTAGCCAAAATAT
>MFXJ01000092.1:0-5351 GCA_001787465.1 Candidatus Peregrinibacteria bacterium RIFOXYB2_FULL_32_7
CATACACTCCTGAAGATATAGAAAAAACACTACCGAAATTATATGATTCGAGAGTTGACATGGTAACCCTTGCCGACAGTTACGGTGGTTTGCTGCCAAATGACGTCGAACATCTGGTAAAATTGTTTAAAAAAGGCACTGGAAAGATGGTGGGTTTTCATGCACATAACAATCTTCAGCTTGCGTTCGCAAACACAATTCGTGCAGTTGAAGCTGGTGCCGGAATAGTGGATGCATCAATATATGGAATGGGTAGAGGTGCTGGTAATTTGCCCTTAGAAGTACTTCTTTCGTACATACGCCACCATGAAAATGAATATGTAAATATGGTACATCTGTTGGAAATTATAGAACAGGAATTTATCGATTTAAAGAAAAAAATAGGGTGGGGATATAATCTTCATTATATGCTATCTGGCATGCTTGGCTGCCATCCGTATTATGCATCACACTTATTGGAAAAACATAAATTGAATATGAAGGACGTCTGGGCTAAATTGATACGGATAGGTAAGGACAGACCAATGACATTTGACAAGAAATTATTGGAAGAGGTAGTTGCCGAAAGCACACTTGAAAATACAAAAATAGAACAAATAGATTTTTCCAGATTAGCACCGGAAACAGTAAAACTCGAACCCCCAGCATATATGAAAGCGCATGAAGGAAGGGATTTCCTTGTTTTGGCACAAGGACCATCGCTCAAAAAGAATATAACAAAAATAAAGGAATTTGCAAAAGAACATAATTTAGTTATCCTGGGTGCGAATTATTTACATGGCTTGATTGTCCCGGATTATCATGCATTCAGCAGTATGAGTAGGTTTTTACAGTACCATAACTTTGTAGACCCTAACTCAAAACTTCTTCTTGGAAAATATATATCAGAAAAAATAGCAAAAAAATATATTAAAAGAGAGTTTGAAACAATACCATATATTGACAGTTCAGAATTAAGTTTTGACATAACGGATGGGATAATACAAACAAATTGTGCAACGGTCTCCATCTTACTTGTAGGAGTTGCCATAGTAATGGGTGCAAGAAGAATATATGTTGCCGGATTGGACGGTTACCAAAATGTTGATGACAAAGAAACACATTTTTACAAAGAAACTGTCAAAGTACCTAAAGGTCAGGAACTAAATTCACTCCATAATATATGCCAGCAGTATTTAACTGAAATAAGGGAATATCAGATTAAAAATGGTCAAGAACCATTTCAGATAATAACACCAACATCCTACCAAGAATTTTACAAAAAACAGGACGGTTTTTAGATGAAAGTTGTGGCAATAATTCCTGCAAGACTTGAATCCACAAGACTGCCCAATAAACCATTGTTGGACATAGATGGTTTGCCAATGGCAATACATGTTTTGAAAAGAACGATGCTTTGTAATGATGTGGATGAGGTATATGTTGCAACATGCAACCAGGAAATAATCGATGCCGTTGAACGGTATGGTGGTAAGGGATTAATGACCTCGGCAGAACACCCGACAGGAACAGACAGAATCGTTGAAGCAATAGATAATATAGATTGCGACCTTGTTGTGAATGTACAGGGGGATGAACCATTGATAAGACCCGAGCATATAAGCGCATCAATAAAACCATTGCTTGAAGATGATGAACTGGAAGTAACAACACTTTATTGCAAGAAAAATGAATTGAATAATCCCAATGATGTAAAACTTGTCAAAAACCTTAAAGGAGACGTGCTATATTTTTCAAGAGCAGATGTCCCGTCCCCAATTAGAGTCAAGCACAATGAGATACTCAAACAATGCGGTCTTTACTGTTTCAGAAAAGAGTTCTTGAAAAAATTTGCAGCATGGAAACAAACGCCACTTGAAAAAATTGAGTCTGTAGAGCTGCTTCGTGCCCTTGAAAGAGGCTACCGGATAATGGCAGTAGAAGTAAGCGAATCCCAGTCAGTAGATGTATTGGAAGAACTAGAGGCAGTTAGGAAACTTATGAAAAATGACGAATTAAGAAAAAAATACTAACATAATTTTTCCAGTATGGATTTAATTTCAGAAAAATTCGCTACATAATAATCGGCTTTTTCTTCACCATCAGATTTCTTTGCAAATATGCCTTTTAAAAGCTGGATCGTCCTAATATTTAATCGTTTTGCACCAGCTATATCTTTGGAAGCAGTATCTCCAACCATGATTGCAGTTTCAGGAGAAACACCTAATTTTTGAAGAAGCCGATCAAATATGATTTTATGGGGCTTGTTATTACCGCATTCTTCGGAACTCACAAAAGCATCAATATACCCAGAGAGTTTGAATTTTGACAATTTTCTCATTTGAACAAAGGCAGTAAGATCGGTGATAAAACCTATTTTTATATTATTATTTTTTAAGAATTCCAAAAGATCTAAAACTCCTTCAAAAAGAGTTATGTCATCCAAAAAACTATTCCAATATGCATTGTAAAGCTCCAATATAATAGAGCTATCAAATCTTTTTAAACGCCTTTCCACTAGATTTTGGAATATCAACACCCGATTACTACCGGATGCAGTTCCTTTAAGCGAAGACTTGACAATATCCCAACTTTGCTGAAACTGTTTTTCAAATTCTGATTCTGAAATTTCTTCGTAAACCAAATAAACTTCATGGGCGGTTTTTAGAGCTTTTTTATGAACTGGCAGAAACTCATATATAGTATCATCAATATCAAAAAGTACGGCTTTGATCATCAATCTCATCTAAAAACAATGTAATACTAAATAGTTATAAAGCCATCATTAGTCATACATATGTGGAAATAATATGTATTTAGTTTTAGCACAAAAACATACAATGGAAAATTTCCTAAATAAAAAAGAAGCACGCACATTTAGCTGGATTTACTTAGGAGAAAATGTAACTAATGCAATAAGGATAGAGAAAGAAAAACCAAATTGGACTAGGATCTCAATTGCAAACTTACTTCAAGAAACAGCCAAAAAAATAGCAAATGAATATGTTGAATACATTTCAGGAATTACCAAAAAGAAGGATATTTCTTGGTGGGCATCAAGAATCTCTGAAAAAAATCCATTTATCTCAAAGGCATTTCTCCATCTTTGTTATTTGAAAGTAGCTGCAGAACTTATAACTAATGGGGAAGAAATGATCTTCTTTGTTGAAGATATGGATGTTTTTGAATCAATAAAAACAAATTTTGGAAAAATGATGACGGTAAATATAACAATTATTGACAGGATAACGGGGATGTGCAGTCTAATAAAAAAATTCATAATAAATAAGATATGGTTTTTTATCAGTAATATCCAACAGGAGATTATAAGTAAAAAATTGATTGGAAATAGAATTAATAATCACGAAAAATATACAATAATGCACACTTTTGTAAATAAAAATTCATTTGATAATAATGGCAATTTCAAAGAAACATATTTTGGAGAAATGCCTAATTGGCTTAGCTCTCATGGAAAGCAGGTAGTGATTCTAATTAGAGTCTTAGATAGCGTAGCTTATAAAACGATAGCTAACAAACTTGCCAAGAACAATAATATCCTGCTTTGGAACAGATATATCACGGTGTATGATCTGTTAAAAGTCTTCATAGATAATGTTTTACAATTCCCAAAAATAAAAAGGTACCACTTTGAAAATCTGGAAATTAGTAGCATTATCATAAATGATGAACTCAATGACTGGATTGAAAACAGAAGATGCTCTGACATGCTACTTTACTACGGGATAAAAAATATGAAAAAGAATGGAATACATATATCTGAATTTGTTCATACTTATGAAAATCATGCGTGGGAAAAAATCAGCATATGCGCACTCAGAAAATTCTATCCAGAAACCAAAATAATAGGGTATCAACATGCCGCATTTTCTAACATGCAACTGAACTATTTTTTCACAAAAAAAGATTTGGAAACTATGTACCTCCCAGATAAAATAATAACCAGTGGAAAGTATTATCAGGATATTTTTTCAGAAGCAGGATACCCAAAAAAGATGTTGGTTATGGGGGGTAGTTTTAGATTTTCATATTTGCTTACACAAAGAAAAAAACCAGGTAATGCAAATGGCATTTTAGTTACCTTTACATTGGATGAAAACCAAGCTACTGAATTGTACCATGAAGTATTTGAAGCATTTAAAGATGAAAATACAGAGGTCATACTCAAGTTCCATCCATTTGCATCGCCCAAAAAAGTAATCAATGCGATATCAACAGAAATACCAAAAAACTTTAATCTGAATAACAATAAAATATCTGAACTCTTTGAAAAATGCAATGTACTAATATATACAACATCGACAACATGCATAGAAGCAATTGCAGCAGGAATAGTGCCAATACACTTGGAATCAAACCACTTTATTGATATGGATCAATTGGCAGAATACCCAGAAGCAAGATTAGTCGCAAAAAATTCCATGGAATTGATTATGAGTATAAAAAAAACAAAAGAAATAGACACAAATAAAATGGAGATAGTGAAGGAAAGATTTAGCGAAATCAATAAAGAAAAAATAATAGCACTATTTGAATAATTTAAAAGTTAAACGGAACATAATAAAATAATATGGGAACTACTGAAAATATTTGTTTGATGTGATAGTATTTATGGATAAAAAAGTAACGGTGATAATGCCTTGCTACAATCAAGCAGCATATGCAAGAGAATCTATAGAATCAGTATTGAATCAAACATATAAAAATCTGGAACTTTTATTGATAGATAATTTTTCAACAGATGGAACATGTGAAATAATAAAGGAATATGCAAAAAAAGATTCGCGAGTACATGCGATTTATCATGAAAAAAATATGGGTTTTGAATACTCGTTTAATGAAGGAATGGAAAAAGCAACCGGGGAGTTTATATCATTTACCTCATCAGATGATTATTGGTATCCGAAAAAAATAGAAAAACAACTAGATGTACTGGAAAAAAATCCAGAATATGATGTTGTACATACGGATGCACAAATTATAGATGGGCAAGGAAAAAAATGTAAAATGACTATGAGGGAATATTATTATCTGGAACCAAAAAAAGCAACAGGAGATATCTTCCGGACATTGAGCAAAAAAAACATCTGTTGTTGCTCCAGTATGTTTTTCAGAAGGAAATGTTTGGAGACGTACTCAAAATTCGATCCCGTGTTCAAAATAGTTCATGACTGGTGGTTTAACATAAAACTTTCACAGAAGCATAAATTTTTTTATATTCCAGGGGTTCTTGTTGATTATAGAATCCATTCGACCAATACAAGCAAGAACAAGGAGGCATTGATGAATGACTACATTGAAATACATTCACGATTAGCAAAAATGACTCATGAACAGCAATCACATTATAT
>MFXJ01000092.1:5369-5796 GCA_001787465.1 Candidatus Peregrinibacteria bacterium RIFOXYB2_FULL_32_7
TCCAAGATTTTGCGCTAAAAGGGTTGAGAGAAATGACACTTCAATAGAATGCTGTAAAATATTCTGGCCATAGCTTGTCCTATACTTCAGCCTTCCAAGAATCTGAACAAGCTTTGGATCAAGCCCGGTAATAGCGGTCTCATATAAAGCTTCTTCGCCTGCTTTTTTAATTTCAATGGCAAGTTCTTTTTTCGCGCTTTCAATTGCTTCTTCAATCCTTCCGGGGTGTATGCGCCCATCGGAAATAAGCTTTTCCAAAGCAAC
Source organism: Candidatus Peregrinibacteria bacterium RIFOXYB2_FULL_32_7 (assembly GCA_001787465.1). Taxonomy (GTDB): domain Bacteria; phylum Patescibacteriota; class Gracilibacteria; order UBA1369; family GWF2-33-10; genus OXYB2-FULL-32-7. The sequence goes on from MFXJ01000092.1 coordinate 5,634, forward strand.
CTTCGCCACCTGCCGGCGTATGGGGCTAAAGCCCGATACTGTTATGGTTTCAGGAGTATCATCAACAATAATTTCCGTTCCCGTAAGCTGTTCTATGGTGCGGATATTGCGCCCTTCTTTTCCGATAATTCTTCCTTTCATCTCATCTGAAGGAAGATTTACA
>MFXJ01000093.1:0-222 GCA_001787465.1 Candidatus Peregrinibacteria bacterium RIFOXYB2_FULL_32_7
AGACTATAGAATGATTAGAGATGCATGGAGAACACTGAGAGAGTGATTCTTGAGTCTGAGGGCAAAACCTTTATAAATATTCATCTACTGAATATTCAGTAGGTGAATAAATGAAATTCATAGATCGTAAGGAGGAATTGGAAAGGCTCGAAGAGTATGATGACCTTTCAAAGAACCAACTTATGTTTACTGCAATTTCAGGCTTAAGAAGGGTTGGTAAAA
>MFXJ01000093.1:245-1881 GCA_001787465.1 Candidatus Peregrinibacteria bacterium RIFOXYB2_FULL_32_7
AAAAACAGAAAATCACTTTATTTCTTTGTTTATGAATCCAAAACTTCAGCAGAATTATTGAAAGAATTAAGCGAAGAACTTAAGGCAAAAAAAATCATAACTGAAATCGAAGTAATAACTTCATGGAAACAGTTTTTTGAGATTTTATTTACAAGATGTCCAAATTGTAGCATTATCTTCGATGAGTTCCAGAATTTTTACACAGTTGATAGGTCTGTTTTTTCTATACTGCAAAAAATATGCGATGAGAATAAGAACAGCAAAATAAATCTAATTATTTTGGGTTCATTAATTGGATTATTTAAGAAAATATTCGAAAATAAAAAAGAACCATTATATGGAAGGATCAACAGCAAATTAAGATTGAATCCTTTTACATTAAATCATAGCATCAGTGCTTTGGAATATCTAAAATACAATAATTTACAGAGCATGCTGGAGATTTATGGGGTTTTTGGCGGTTATCCAAAATATTATGCTGCCATAGAACAATTTGCACTTTATACAAAGAACATATTTGAGGTAATTGAATATTTATTTATACAGGAAAATGCACCTCTTGAAAACGAGGTTGTTGAGATATTAAGGCAGGAATTTGGAAGAAGAAGCTCTCTTTATTATTCAATATTGAGTGCAATATCCTCAGGAAAGACAAAACTCAATGAGATAGCAACTTCAACAGGTATGAAGGAAAGTTCCATAACCCGGCATTTAACTGAGCTTGAAGAAAAATTCGAACTGATCAAAGCAATAAAACCAATCGGGAACAAAAAAAATACCAGGTATTATATTCAACATCCTTTGATCCTGTTTTGGTTTAAGTTTGTTTACAGCAAATTTTCTGAATTCAAGCTGAAAAACACCAAACAGATTATGCAAACAATCAAATCTGAATTTAATGGTTATTTTGGCAGAAGATTTGAGGAAATTGCAAAGGAAAGCATTATTGAAATGAGTAAACAGAATATCCTTCCATTATCAGTAGATTATCTAAACAATTGGTGGGGTTCAAAAAGAGAAGATGGAGAACGCAAAGAGATTGAAATTGATCTGATTGCATTGGATGAGAGTAATAAAAAGGCAATGTTTGTTGAATGCAAATGGAAGGAAAATGTAGATGCACAGAAGATAATTGATGAATTGAAAGAAAATGCAGGATTTGTCAAATGGAACAATGATAAACGAAAGGAGTACTATTGTGTTTTTGCAAAATCATTCAAGAAAAAAATAAAGGAGGAAAATGTTCTTTTATTTGATTTGAAGGACTTGGAAGGGATAATGGAGCAGCCCTAGACTGAAAACCCACTTTTTCCAACTATAAAAAGGTAGGAACTCAGCCCAGGGTGATATGCAGGGAGAACAGCCCTAGAGTGAGTCTAGAGTATTGGTGTTCAGTATTATTCCAAATATTGATCTTAATTTGCAATAATTATCTCATCTCAATATACTCGCTTCCAGAAGCAGCGTAAACAAGTGCTTTTATCTCACCCACAAAGACACGTGCATTTGACATGACTTTATTTGCTTCCGCAGATAGCATTTCTCCTAGCTTCAGGCATCCGGACCATTTGTGGATCAGACCATCCTCGACCTGCTGGTCAAGTATGACACCTAAACGCAGTGTTTTCGAGGTCTT
>MFXJ01000093.1:1903-2319 GCA_001787465.1 Candidatus Peregrinibacteria bacterium RIFOXYB2_FULL_32_7
TAAGTTCTATTTATTCGTTGCTGAAATTGTCCGGCAATTTTGGCAATCATGACCAATGCGTCGGTCAGGGATTTGGCCTGAAGAGGGTTTGGGGATTGACTAATACGAATCAATAGTTAAATATGAAAATATGGCACTATGTTTTATTGGATTGTCATTTGATTAATTTTTTTCCGATTTCCAAAAACAGAGTGGTAAAAATACCTACTAAAATAGCTATGATAATCTGTTCTAGGTTTATAGGAACCGTATGGAATATCGTTTGCAGAAACGGAATATAGATAGTAGCGATGCCAATAATTAGCGATATAAATAAGGCAAGCAAAAGCGTTTTGCTTTCTAGCACATCTCTTATTGAAAGTCTTTCTTTAAGAGACTTGAAACTCATTGTATTAAATACAACTGTTGCAATTATT
>MFXJ01000093.1:2347-5725 GCA_001787465.1 Candidatus Peregrinibacteria bacterium RIFOXYB2_FULL_32_7
CAAGATTATTTATCGGATCATTAATTGTAAATGCAATATAAACCAAAACTGCGGTAAATATTGAAACTCCAAAAATTAGCAATAGAAGTTTTAGTGGAAGAATTCCCTCTTTTGGATCCCTTGGTTTATCACGCATTATTCCTTTTCTCGTTTTGTCAGAAGCAAGGACAAATGCTGGAATTTCTTCGTCTATAAGATTTATGAATAATATTTGTATTGCAACCAAAGGAGCAAACTCCACTCCAATAAAAAAAGTGGTGAAAAGAAGTAAGAAAACTTCCGCATAATTTCTAGATAGTATAAATGCTGTTGTCTTTTGTATGTTTTCATATATCCCTCTTCCGCCTTGAATCGCAGTAACAATAGTAGCGAAATTATCATCAGTAAGCACCATATCACTTGCTTCCTTTGACACATCAGTCCCTTTCACACCCATTGCAATTCCAATATCTGCCTTTTTCAAAGCAGGGGCATCATTCACTCCATCGCCAGTCATTGCAACTATTTCGCCTTGTTCTCTCAGAGCATCTACAATCCGTAGTTTATGCTCGGGTTGTACCCTCGCAAAGATATTTGTATTTTTAATTGCATCCTTGAATTCGATGTTAGTCATTTTTTCTATTTCGCTACCAGTAATTACTTTAGCACTAGATCCAATCAAACCTATTTTTTCTCCAATTGCTTTTGCAGTCTGCTGATTATCTCCAGTTACCATAATTACTCGTATCCCAGCAGATTTACATGTTGAAAGAGCCCCTTCAACTTCTTTTCTTGGCGGATCTGCCATAGCTGCAAACCCAAGAAAAGTCAGGTCGTCCTCAACATGATTTTCTGAAATATTTTTTTCAGGTTCTTTTCTTGCAAAAGCAATTACTCTAAGAGCACGCCCGCTAAAGTCTTCCAAGGTATTTTCTATTTTTTCAACATCTTCCTTTTTCATTTTCCTTGCAGTTCCATTTTGAAATATTCTGGTACATCTAGAAATCAAGATTTCTGGGGCTCCTTTAACAAAAGCAATCGTCTTGCCATTGTTCTTATGGATAGTACTCATAATTTTTCTTTCTGAAGTAAAAAAGTTTTCGTGTAATTTCTCATACTCTTGATCCATATCTGTTTTCAGAATTCCTGCTTTTGCAGCTAGTGTTACAAGTGCGCTTTCAGTAGGATCACCAACTGCTCTCCAATGACCATCCTTTTGCTCTATGAAACTGTTGTTGCATAGTACTGCCGCCTCAAGCATAGCATGAAGATCCGCGAGTTTTTTATTATCAAGTTTTTCTCCATTATAAAAAAGACTGCCTTCTGGAAAGTACCCATTTCCAGTAACTTTCATTACAACATGATCAAACAGAATTCTTTCAACAACCATCTCATTTTTTGTCAAAGTACCCGTTTTATCAGTGCATATGACAGTTACTGCCCCAAGCGTTTCTACAGCAGTAAGTCTCCTGATTATAGCATTTTTTGAAGCCAGATTATTCATACCAAGTGCAAGGGCAGTTGTTAGTACAAGTGGCAATCCTTCAGGAACTGATGCAACTGCAAGTGCAAGTGCTAAAACCAAAAGCTCAAGGATATTTACATTAGGAGTTCTTAAACCAAGAAAAACAAGGACAACTATAAGAAAAAGTGTGAAAACTGCAAAATATTTTACAAGTCGGTTTATCTTTTTTTGTAATGGAGTTTCCTCTTCTTCATGCTGAATTATATCTGCAATCTTACCCATCCGGGTTTCCATTCCTGTTTTAGTGACTAAAACGTTGCACTTGCCATAAACAAGCGTTGTTCCTGCATAAACAAGATCATCATTTACCTTACTTATAGGAACAGATTCACCAGTAATTGCGGCTTCTTCAACCATGGGACTAAAACCATCCAGTATCTGCCCATCCGCAACAATTCCATCACCCATTTCAAGTACAATAATGTCTCCAGGTACAATCTCTCTTGCAAAAACAACGATCGTTTTGCCATCACGAATAACACGGGTTTGTGGCTTTATCATTGCTTTTAAAGCTTCCATCGCCTTTTCTGCTTTTCTTTCCTGAATGAAACCAAGAACAATAACGTATGTTATAACCAAAAGGATTACTACAAAATTGATCATTTCATCAGACACATACGAAAGTATTGCAGCAAGAAAAAGGATATAAACTATGGGATTTTGAGTTATTTGGCGGACAAATAGTTTTAAGTCGGTGTTTTCTTTCTTTTTTACAAGTTCGTTGTAGCCATGCTGGTCTAATCTTTTTTTTGCTTCAAAATCCGTAAGCCCAGTGTGTTTTTCGGTTTTCAGACACTTCACCCACAATAGTTGATATATAAAAATACAATGATTAATTTGTCAATTGTAAATGAACAATAACAATATTTAAAATTGTACCATATTTAGAATTTATTATGCAGAATCCCTAAAACTGCAGCTCATTTTTATCATTTTAGGAACTCAGGTAGAGCCTGAATACAGCGAAACCACACTCGGGCGTTTTTTAAGATTTTTCTATCTTATCGTAAATTCTGCTGAATTTCCGATTCAAACAAATTTTGCAAATTTGTTACGACGTAAAAAAGTATGGATTCGAACTTAAAATTCGATGCAGGGAGAAGGACTCGAACCTTCGAAGGTACTAAACCAATGGGTCCTAAACCCATCGCATTTGACCGCTTTGCTATCCCTGCAGGAATGAGATGACTGCTGGGACTGGCGACTGAAAATCGACCAAGTCCCTGCGTAAGAGAAAAATATTACTGCATTATATTATTATAGTTATTGGAATTTCAACTTTCTTTTGCCCCGATTTTTAGTATGGTCAATAAAAAATGCCCGTTTCCAAATTCTTTTCTTTCGCCGGTTGAACCGTGTATCTCAGTACACTCGTTGTGACAGCCATTGCAAGGTCCTGAAAGTAAAACTTTGCGACTTCCGAAAAAGATTACCGGGGTCTGGCGTCCTAAATAAGGCGAAGACGTACAGTAAAGCTTTGCACGATTGAAAGAACTCCCAATTTTCATAATCACAGTTAATATTTTTCACTAATGTTTTAAATACTTATTTCGGAATTTCGATTGAATCAAGAATCATTTGCTGGATATCGAATCCAGCCAGTTTCAAACCAAAAAACAGAATCTGCTTCAGAAGATAGTAAAACACAATAAAAATCAGGAATATGATGATTTTCTGAACCCATGGATGCAATTTTCCAAAAGAAGGAAATTTATTGATTAGATAATCATCAATTTTTTTGTAAACCGGGCCTCTCAAAAACAAAACAACAAGGAAAACCGCACCCATGAGGATAATTGCTGAAAACGGGGCACCGACAAGATAAAGACTAAAGAGAAGAAGAATAATGAAAAAAAGCCTGACATAGATTTTCC
>MFXJ01000094.1:0-4337 GCA_001787465.1 Candidatus Peregrinibacteria bacterium RIFOXYB2_FULL_32_7
TACAAAAACTTAGAGCTAGTGATGAAAAGAAAATTGATGAACTACAAAAACTTAGAGCTAATGATGAAAAGAAAATTGATGAACTACAAATTTTTGCTGAATATTCACCTAAAAAATTAGAATTACAACAGGAATTAAAAGAAATCCCAGAAATCAATTATTTGGGTTTTGAAAATAATTTTCGTGGAAGTGAAGAATTAATCAAAGAGAGACAAACCCCTTATTTATCATATTTTACCAATTGTAAAAAAGTATTAGATATTGGCTGTGGAAGAGGAGAGTTTTTAGAATTAGCTCGAGACAATAATATTTTAGCTCAAGGTATTGATATCGATAAAGACATGTACTTATATTGCAAAAATAAAAATTTAGAAATAATTCATGATGATATTTTTTCATTCCTACTTAATATAGAAGATGATTATTTTGATGGCATTTTTTCGTCACAAGTAATAGAACATATTGATTTTTTAAAACTTCAACAACTCATTTACCTCTTAGGGAAAAAAGTAAAAAAAGGAGGAAAGATAATACTAGAAACAGTCAATCCTCTTTGCCTTCTGGCTTTTCAACATTTTTATATGGACATGACCCATATAAAGCCTATATTCCCTGATGTCCTCATTTTTATTGGAAAATCATTTAACTTAAAAAAAGTTGATTTGCTTTTTCGTACGCCCACAAAAGAAGGCTTGATCGATCCTCAATTCACCAATGAGAGATCATACGATTATGGTGACTATGCTCTTATCCTTGAAAAATAAATATTATGTTAATAGGAATAAACTTAACACATTTAAATCCAGGCTTCAATGGGGGTATAGAACATTGTATACGTTCTTTACTATATCATTTCCCAGAAATAGCCCCTCAGCATAAATATGTCATTTTTGCTAATAAAGCAATTTTAGAAACAATTGATAATCTAGAGAAATATCAAATAGTCGAAATATCTCATGGTCTAGAAAATCTCAAAGGTATAACAACAGAACTTGAAAAAAAAATAAAAGAGAATCATATAGATATATGGTGGAGTCCGCTTCTTGTTTTAGATCCTTTAAACCTAGAAATACCTTCTACCTTTCTAATACCAGATTTACAACATGAATACTATCCTGAATTTTTCACTAAAAACGAACTGCAATGGAGGCAAAAACAAATGCAACTCTCAGCGAACAAAGCAAATATAATTTTTACTATTTCTGAAAATGCAAAGGAAGATATTATAAATATTTTAAACATACCTTCTGAAAAAGTAGTAGTTATTTATCTTGATACAGAACCTTGGTTTAGCCTAGATCCAAAAAATAAAATTAATTCTCAATCCATCAAAGAAAAATATCAATTACCTGACAAATATCTTTTTTATCCAGCCAATACTTGGCCTCATAAAAATCATATTAATCTCCTAAAAGCTTTCAAAATCTTAAAGAATATTCATCCTGATCTTTATTTAGTTTTTACCGGGAAAGAAAGTAATGCTCATGATAACATCCGTGAATTTATTAATACAAACAAATTACAAGATCATGTGAAATATCTCGGGCATATTATCAGAGAAGATATGCCTTATATTTATTTAAATGCTGAAATGCTTGTTTTTCCTTCTTTGTTTGAAGGTTTTGGCATACCTTTAGTAGAAGCAATGAAATCTAGATGTCCAATCGTAGCTTCCAATAACACAAGTATTCCTGAAATTGCTGGTAATGCCGCTCTTTTTTTCGATCCAAATAATCCTCGAGATATTGCTGAAAAAATAAATGAAGTTTTAAATAACAACAAATTACGTGAAAAACTTATTCAAAATGGTTTTTTACGAGCAAAAAATTTCTCATACCAAAATAGCGCAAAGTCTATAATAAATACATTAGAACAAATAGTAAATCATCCATCTGTTCATGCGTATAGTTACAGTCCTAAATCTTTAAAAAAGAAAATATCATCGCTCGATAATCCATTAGTTTCCATAATAACGCCTTCCTATAACCAAGGGGAATTTATAGAGGATACAATTAAAAGCGTACTTAATCAAAGTTACAAAAATATTGAATATATTATTATTGACGGCGGATCTACTGATAATACTTTAGACATAATCAAAAAATATGCCGAGAAATATCCAAAACAAATTCAATGGGTATCAGAAAAAGATCATGGACAATCAAATGCAATTAATAAAGGACTTAAAAGAACAACTGGGGATATTGTAGCATGGTTAAATTCAGATGATATTTACAATCCTCAAGCTGTTAAAAAGATTGTAAGTTTTTTTAAAACAAATTCTGATATTTTCTTTGTACATGGACAGGGATATCATGTTGATAGAAATGGTAAATATATTGAGAATTATCCATCAAAAGAATGTGGATATGTTGAACTGCACCCAACCTGTCCCATTTGCCAACCTACAGCATTTTGGCGTTGTGAAATCTTAGACAAAATCGGTTATTTAGATGAAGATCTAAATTATGCAATGGATTATGATTATTGGATTCGTATTAGTAAAAAATATAAACTTGGATTTATCCCTGATCATCTTGCTAGTACAAGATTTTACGCCGAAACAAAAACTTCAGGGCAAAGCAAACAATGCCACAAAGAGATTTTAAAAATAATCAATTCACATTATGAATCGGTACATGCTCATTGGATTTATGCTTATGCACATACATATAAAGGTGTAGCTTCTAATGATAAAAAAAGTATCTTAAGAAATTTATGGGCGGCAATCATTCTTGTTACTATCTCAAGCTACAACTTTTTAAAATATAATCATTCTTTACCTATTGCCACTTTGAAACTTTTTCCACGGTGGATATTAGGCTCTATAAGAACCAAAAAATGAAAATAGTTATAGATATTAGCTTAGCAGTTGGAAATCGTGCTGGTATAGGTAATTATTCCTATAATCTTGCAAAACAATTAGCAAAAATTGATAAAAAAAATAAATACACCTTTTTTCCATTTTTTTGTTATATTTATCATCCTGATTTCAAAAATATTCCACTAGATTTTTCAAATCCAAATTGCAAATTAAAATATAAATATCTACCTAAAGAATGGATTGATTATTTATGGAAAGAATCAATAATTCCAAAAAATGATATTATAGGAGATTGTGATATTTTACATTCGACCTCATTTTGCGTACCAGAAAATATTAAAAGCAAGTTGGCAGTTACAATATATGATGTCAGTTTTGTAACTCATCCTCAATTTCACCAAGAAGCAAATATTCAGCATTGTTATAATGGCACCAAAAAAGCTGTAGAAAAAGCCGATGTTATTATTGCTATTTCAGAACATACCAAAAATGATTTGATTAAATATTTTAACTGTCCGCCCGAAAAAATTAAAGTAACGTATCTTGGATATGACCAAAAAATTTTTCGCGTAATTAAAGAAAAAAACAAAATTCAAAATATACTTAAAAAGTATAATATTAAAAAATCTTTCATTTTTAATCTTGGAACTATTGAACCTAGAAAAAACATTAAAGGATTAATCAAGGCCTATTCATTATTAGATAACAAAACACAAAATCAACACGATCTAGTGATTGCTGGAGGGAAAGGATGGTTAAATAGCGAAATCTATTCTTTAATCAAAGAAACTAATTTAGAAGAAAAAATAAAATTTCTTGGATATGTAGATGAAAATGATTTACCATATCTTTATAATGTAGCAAAATGTTTTGTATATCCAAGTTTTTATGAAGGCTTTGGTCTTCCTCCACTAGAAGCTTTAGCTTGCGCTTGCCCAGTAATTTCTTCAAATATATCTTCTCTGCCTGAAGTTGTTGGAAATGCGGGATTACTTATAGATCCAAATGATAATCAACAAATTAGCGAAGCAATAAAAAATGTACTTATAAATACTTCTCTTAGAGAAAATCTAAAAAAGAAGGCATTATTACAAGCTAAAAAATTCTCATGGGAATTATGCGCTCAAGAAACACTTTCTATTTATAATCAACTTTTAACTTGATTCTTTTTATACCATTGAATAGTTTTCATTAAGCCTTCTCTAAATTTTGTTTTTGCGCGAAATCCAAATTCTTTCTCAGCTTTTGATACGTCCAAACATCTCCTAGGTTGACCATTAGGTTTTGTTATGTCCCATCGTATTTCACCTTGAAATCCTATTAACTCAACAATTAACATTATAAGATCTTTAATAGTTATTTCAAATCCAGCACCTAAATTTACAGGCTCACTTTTATCATATTTTTCAGTTGCCAAAACTATTGCTTCAGCACAATCCTCAACATAAAGAAATTCTCGAGATGCGCTACCGTCTCCCCATACTTCAATATAATCTTTTTTACTATTAATGGC
>MFXJ01000094.1:4374-10102 GCA_001787465.1 Candidatus Peregrinibacteria bacterium RIFOXYB2_FULL_32_7
GTCTTGCGGACCGTATAAATTCACAGGCAATAAATATATAGCATTAAAATTATATTGTTTTCTATATGCTTGCGCCTGTACTAATAACATTTTTTTTGCAAGGCCATAAGGAGCATTTGTTTCTTCTGGATAGCCATTCCACAGATCATCTTCTTTGAAAGGGATAGGTGTAAATTTAGGATATGCACAAATTGTACCCAAAGCTACAAATTTTTTAACGCCTGCTATTCTTGCTTCTTCCATTAAATTAACACCCATAATTATATTTTCATAAAAAAGTGTTCCTGGATTATTCATATTATATCCAATTCCTCCTACCTTTGCCGCTAAATGAATAACAATATCAACATCCTTAACCAATGATTTGCATACTGACTGATCTGTTAGATTCATATCATGTGATCGAGGAATAATTATATTGTCTTTTGAAGCTCCTTGTTCTAATAATTTTTTGTAAACCTGCGTCCCAACAAATCCAGCACCACCAGTAAGAAGTATTGAAGTATTTTTAAGAGATAACATATCTAATATTTTAGATTTAAACTAAAGACATAATGCCAATTTGGTCAAGAAAAGTCTAGGCAAGTTTTTAATTTAACTTTGATTTTTTATAAATATTACTATACTAGGTTAGTAACCTTAATTAATAGCTAGAAAATGCAAAATTTAATTATAACTATACCGGTTTTTAATGAAGGAGAAATGGCTTCTATAAATACAGAAAAAATTTATGATTTTTGTAATAAATATTTAAATCAATTAATTGATTGGAAAATCGTACTCACGGAAAACGGTAGTACTGATAATACTTTTAAGATAATACAAAAAATAGAAAAAAAATATCCAAACAAAGTTTTAGCTTATCATTTTGATAATAGGGGCAAAGCCACGGCCATTAAATGTGCTTGGGCAAAATTGGAAAAAGAAAAATATAAAATTGATTTAATAAGCATCATAGATGTAGATATTCCTTTTGATTTAAAATTTTTTTTACAAGCCATTAAAGAAATATTAGATCACAACTATGATCTTGTAATTGGCAATCGCTACAGTCGCATTAGTAAAACATCCAGACCATTTGATCAAATAATCGTTTCGAAAACATATAATTTTTTAAGTCGCCTGTTTTTAAAAATAAAGATACATGATATTCAATGTGGACTTAAAATTTTTAAATATAAAACACTAAAAAAATATCTTCCATTTTGTGATCATCCTCATGGATTTTTTGATTTACAGATAGTCAAAAAACTTACCGAAAATAAGCACTACATAAAAGAAATTCCAATAAACTGGAATGAATCTAACAATAGACCAACTAAATTCATTAAAAGAAAAGAAGTTTTTGAAGGGATAAAAACATTATTTAAACTTATTATTAAATCATGATTTATTTAAAAGAATTATATGAAACAGAAAAAAAGCATTTCCATAGTCAAATTAGACGCGACTTATTTTTTGAATTAACTCAACATAAATATCTTAATTTTAAACCGGAATCGAAAATTATTGATATTGGTTGTGCTTCAGGTATTTTTTTGGAGCATCTAAATGAAAAAGGCTTCAAAAATCTATACGGCATTGACCCTAACCCGGAAAGTATTAAATTTATTAAAAAAAATCTACCCAATATTAATTTATATGACTTATACCTAAAAGATTTTTTAAAAGAACAAAAACAAAAATTCGACTTTGTATTTTTACTCGATGTTTTAGAACACATAAAAAACGATGACACCTTCTTAAAAGAAGTAAAAGAACTTCTAGATAACAATAGTAAAGTTCTTATTAGCGTCCCCGCATTTCAATGGCTATGGAGTGATCATGACAGAATCTGCAATCATTTTCGGCGTTATTCCAAAAAGCATTTAATAAAATTATTAGAATCCTGTGGCTATAAAATAGAATTTTGTTCATATTACAGCACTATCCTTTTTCCTTTAGTAGTACTTCAAAAAATAATTTCAAGAATAAAAAAATATAAAGATCATAAAAGCTTTCTTCCATCACCATTTCTCAATAAATTGTTCAAAATAATATATAAACAAGAAATTCCTATGCTAAAAAGGATCACTTTCCCATTCGGATCAAGCTTGATCTGCTTTGCATCAAAGAGAAAAGACTAACTTTTAAAAACTACATACTTAGTCAATAAAAAATTCATCGCAAAAATAATAAATCGCGTTATTATAGAAGCAACAATATAATAAATTCCAATAATCGAAACAAAAAAGAACATTAAACTAGCATCCATTATTAGACCAATAATAATAAAAAACCAATATAGAGAAAACTGTTTAACGTGCTTAGATTCAAAGTTACGATAGGTGAAATATTTCTGTCCGAAATACCCCAAAAAACTAATAAATACAAAGGAAATTATTGTCGAATACAAATAGAAAATACCAACAATATCAGTTAAAAAATATAAAAAAATAATATGACCCACACTACAGCTACCGCCTATTATTAAATAACGAATAGCTTCAAATTTTTTTAAAAATAAAAATTGTTTTAATAATTTAATAAATTTATTTTTCATCGGGCATTTAATAAAAAACTACTTTCTTTTAGGTATCTTACTGTTCGTCTTATACCTTCTTCTATATTAACTGTCGGTTCCCAACCTAATTGCTTAAGTTTATCAATACTCAAATGTACAAATTTATTATCACCCATCCATCCCTTATCTCCACCTTCAAAAGTATATTGAACCTTTTTCAATCCCAATTCATCACAAACAATATCTGCAATGTTTTTAATAGTTGTGACTTCTTCATGTCCAAGATTATAAATATTAATTTTTTCAGATGATTTTTCAATAATAGTAAAAATAGCATTTACTCCATCTTTTACATATAAAGAAGATTTTTTAGGAGTACCATCACTCAACATATATAAATGAGAAGAATCCGCTTTGAGCTTCTTCATAAAATCAAAAATACAACCATGTGTATAACGCTCACCAATCCAAGATACAAATCGAAAAATATAAGCGTTCCAATCATAATAGTGAGCATAGGTATAAATATAATTCTCAGAATTAGCCTTAGCCGCCCCATACAAAGAAGTAGGTTCAAAAGGATAACTCTCAGGCGTTGGATGCAATATAGCATCTCCATAAACAGAAGATGTAGAAGAGAAGGCAATATTTTTAATATTTAATTGATGCATAGCCTCTAACACATTCTGCGTCGCCATAAAATTCTGTTTCAAATCAATATCATGATCCGTGTAACCACCTCTTACATCTGCATGACCAGCAATATGAAAAACAAAATCAGAGTCTTTCATAGCTTTTTTTAAAGCATTAAAATTCAGCACATCATCTTTTATTAAAGTGAAACGCTGATTATCAAAATGATGTTTAATAAAAATTTCCTGACCAGTACAAAAATTGTCATAAATAACAACATCATCCCCTCGACCTATTAAATAATCCACAATATGACTTCCAATAAAACCAGCTCCTCCGGTTACAAATATTTTCATAATTATTTTGAATTTAATTGGTAAATTTTAAAAACAGTATCAATACAATATTTAGCTTCTTTTAATTTTTTATCAGAATAATCTTTATTTTGAATTGCTTGATAGAATTCTTCATTTTCTAATTGCCAAGAAGTATCTTCTTGATCAAAATCTATTTCCTCTACATCCGGCGGTCCCATTTCTGGCTTCATTTTATATAAAGTAATAGTCTCTCTGCCATAACTTCTCCCCAACCCATTAATCTGAATTTTAGCTGTTTTACACATAATTTCGAACTCAAATATATTTTTCCACTCAACACATGTTACTGATAGCTGAGCTAATTGTCCTTTTTTATTTTTAAGAACAATAAAACCAGAATCTTCCAATTTTTCAGACCAAAACAATTTTCCTGTAATTCCAGTAACTTGATCCATCTCTCCTATTAAATAATTAGTCAAATCAATAAGATGTGATCCTTGATCCAAAAGTTCACCACCGCCTGCAATTTCTGGATCAAAGCGCCATTCATCACCATAACCCAAACGCGCACCGTGACCATATTTTGCCCGAATAAACATCACCGGTCCAAAATCCATACTATCCACTAACTTTTTCACTTTAAGTAGGGAAGGATGATAACGATGATTAAACCCAAATCGCACCACAACAGGTCTTTTTTGATGCGCATTGATCAATTTCTGTAATTCCTCAGGATTACGCGCACCAGGCTTTTCAATAAGAACATGTTTTCCTTTCAAGATTGACGCTTCACCAATAGGAGTTAAAAAATTATTGGTTGTAGTAATAAAAACGGCCTGAATTTCGGGATCATCAACAACATGTTGCCATTTTTTCTCAAAACGACAATTAAAATCTTCCGCTAATTTTCTACCGACCACCTCATTAAGATCACACACTACAGATAACTCCATACTTTTTGGTAAAGAAATGGCTCTTTTTCGTCCAATAAAACCACAACCAATAATAGCAACTTTCATTATTTTATTATTTTAGAAAAATTAAAGTCATCAATACGTCTTAACGTATATAAATCTGAATTTTGTTTGATTTTTTCTAACATATTTTTTCTATTATCTTTAAAATGAAGAAATTTACCAGTAATGCCATTAGATTCCTCAGAAACCAAAAAATCAATAAATTCAATCAATTCATCTATATTTGACCACTGTTCTGGCTTGGCATCAAATGTTTCATCCTGCCACATCGGTGTTTTATGCGCGCCAGGAGCGATAATATTAATGTCAAGCTGCGGATACTCCAAGCTCAAATTTTCAGTCAGCCGAACAATCGCAGTTTTACTACAACCATAAGCGGCATGATTTTCACGAGAATAAGCACTTCCACCACCAGCAAAATTTATAATTTTTCCTTGAGAGCTTTTTAACAACAAAGGAATGGCAAAATAACACACATACAATGTTCCAAAAAAATTAATTTCAAAAGCCGTTTTGAATTGTTCCAAATTCACCTCAGCCGTTTTTCCGATAGGCCACACGACACCAGCCATATTAATCAATAAATCTAATGACTTAATCCTTTGCATGCCTTCCTGTACTCTCATTTTATCACTAACATCAATAGTATCAAAAATAATACGATCAACTTCTTTTAACTTAAATTGATTACGTAAAATATTAAATTTTTCTTGAGATCTTCCCCAAATAATTACTTTATAATTTTTTTTCAATAAAAATTTAACGATAAAACTGCCAATACCACCCGCCCCTCCAATAATTAAAACTGTTTTCATAAACCAAATTAAATATTTTATTGCTTCTACCAATTTTCTGGTCTTGTGGGAGATAATGAAATTTTTGGATAAGCTCTCTGGTCCCACCATAACCTTAAAGCCTCATGGCTATTTAAATAATCAATGTTTAATTTTACAGGAAGTTGAGTGTGACTCGCCCATTCATGTTGAATTGCAATCTTTTTATTAATTAAATCTTCATTTATTAAAAATAAAAAAGGGATAAGCCTATAAGCAAACCAGTCTGGTTTGCCAATTGAAGTCACCGTATACTCAATTAAAACAATTCCAGAATAATTAATTGATTTTTTGTATTCTTCAACCCCATTAGCCAGTTCAATGGCAATTTTATCTGCTGTTATTTTAATATTTTGAGCTTTAGAATACATATTTAAATGAGCATAAACAGCACCAGTATTTAATAAAAAGAATAATCCTATAAAAACAGATAAAACTTTTTTTGAATTAAAATATTTTTTAAAT